>JAUIFR010000145.1 GCA_030430325.1 Bacteroidia bacterium
ATTCACATCAATCCCAGGCACTTCTAAAAGCTTAAAAACTATTTCAGTGTGGCCATTTGCAGATGCCCAAATTAGCGGTGTACCGCCCTCTTCATCTGCTTTATTCACATCAATCCCAGGCACTTCTAAAAGCTTGGAAACAATTTTAACTTTACCTTTGCGAACTGCATATATAAGTGGAGTTTTACCATTATTATCTATTTTATTCACTATATCCAAAGGAGTTCCGCTTGTATCTCTATTTCCTACCACCCAACCTAACAATGGTTCGTTGTCAAAGAGTCCGTCTCTTTTTAACTCATTAAGTTGCTGCTCTTCAAATTGAGAAAAATACTCTAATAACTCAATTAAATCCTTATTTTTTAAAATCGAAAAAAATTTATGCTGAGTCTTCTTTAACAAATTTACCTTAATAGATGAATCAATCAATAAATTCATTCGATTAAAAGAACGCTCAACATCTCTCTCATCATCAATATATTGCTGAAGAATATTTTCTTTTGTGGCAGAATCAAAATAATTAAATAATCCCAATAAATCTCTAGGCAATTTATCTGAAGATTGTAAAAGTGGCTTTAGCGCTTCATATTTTTTTTGTGGATATGCGTCTGGGTCTAATAATGTATCTATCGAACTTTCCTCCTCTTCCGTAAGAGTAAAATAACCTTCAGCCTTAACGCCTTGCCACAAAAGAATTTGAATGTGTTGCCAATTTAAGTCTGTTATCTCTTTATCATTATTTTCAACATAAAAGTATTTACGATAATTATCTGTGGCTTCTACCCAGGATGCTGTAATATCTTGAACAGAAATAGATTCATAATCCAACTTTAATCTAGTTAATTCTGACTTTATCTCTGGATGTGCTTCTAAAAATTCAGCATTCTTTTTTTTTAATATCCTATCCGTTCCCGTAACAAATGCTTGTAATTGTTGAATTTGGCCTGAAGTAACTCCTTTTTCATCTAAATATGTTTTCACGTCCTCTAGCAAAACTGCTCCTTGCTCTCGTTTTGCTTGCAGCTCTTGATGAACTTGACTCAGAAATTGAACCTCAGGGATAAACTGAAACAATATCTTTAATTGTTTGTCCATTGCGTTAATATCATCAGCAGAATAGCCATCTACTTTCATACCAACATAACCTGCATTACTCAGTTGACCCCGTAATTGCTCAGCCAGTCTAAATAAAATATTTAAAGGTGTCATCTCATCTGTAAATGTCTTTCGCAACTCATTTAAAATATAATCGTCTTTCAAATTGCCATGATAACTATCATTAATATTCAACCCTCGAACACCATAACCAGCTGTCGACGCAACTGTAAAACAACGGTTATTGGCGTGAACTTCTTCCGTTAAACGCGATGCCATACGACCAACAATATCTTGACGAATTCGAAACAATAAATCATCTAAACATTTAGCCGCAAAAAAACCATCAACTATTGCATTAACACCATTATGAAATCCAGGGGTACAATACTCTGCTCGCTCCTCTAATTTACAATAAATCAATGACCGCTCAGACTCACTGGTTTTACTATCAAATAATTTATCATAAATCAGTTTTAACCCTTCCCTAACCTCAGATTTCATACTGTAGGTTGAATGTGGACCAATATGTGTATCAAGCCTACCCTGCAAAAGATCTCTACGAGACTCTTCAATATCTGCAACCAAACGCTGCAATTCTTCATCCGTAATCTCTAAGCCTGTAAGTTTGGGTAAATCAGGTGGAGTTTTATAGATTTTTTTAGGGTCAATATTAGACATGATGAATTATTATTAACAAGTTATACGTTTAATTATAGAGCATTTTTTAATCTTTTCAATTCACAAAACATGACACGAATTGCCTCAAAAGAAATGTTACCGAAAACGTGAAATTTTTGCTTCATTGCATCATAACTAATGTTACCGAACTAAAAAAAATAAAAAGGGACATATTATGGGGAAGCTATCGATGGAGCTTTACTTACAGAATTTGTCAAAACGTTATAGATTAGCTAATAACCTCAGCTCGACGAATTTTGTAAATAAAAATTAAGATAGCGCTTACATTTATGTATACTTGTTTTTGTGAAAAATAAGTCAAAAAAGGAAGCGCTATAAATGGATCTTACATTATTATTTTGTGATGTCGATGATTTTGTGAATCAATATAAAAAAGAATCGATGAATAGACTTGAAAATAGGTTTAAAAAGTATCATCGCAATCCCAAATTGTCGGAAAGTGAAATTATGACTATATGCATACTTTTCCATCAATCAAGTTACAGGAATTTTAAAGCATTTTATTTGGAATATGTAATTAGACAACTAAGCTCATTTTTCCCCAACTTGGTTTCATATAATAGATTTGTTGAGTTAAAACCTTCAGTAATGGCTATGTTAGCAGCATATTTAACGTCTAAATTTGATAAACCAACAGGAATATCGTTTATCGATTCCACGCCTATTCAAGTATGTAAACCTAAAAGAATGTCTCGTAATAAAACATTTAAGGGCATAGCTAAAAAAGGTAAATCTACTATTGGATGGTTTTTTGGTTTCAAATTACATTTAATAATAAATGAACAAGGTGGATTATTATCAGTAAAAGTTACAACAGCAAATACTGATGATAGAACACCTGTTCCTGAGATGATAAAGAACATTGTTGGTAAGTTATTTGGGGATAAAGGTTATCTATCAAAAAAATTGTCAGCAAGCCTTCTAGAGCAAGGCGTATACTTAATAACTGGAATAAAAAAGAATATGAAAAATAAGCTGATTGATTTAAAAGATAAAATTCTACTTAGAAAAAGGTCAATTATAGAAACCGTCAATGATCAGTTGAAAAATATCTCTCAAATTGAGCATTCAAGACATCGAAGTGTACATAATTTTATAGTAAATTTACTGTCTGGATTAATAGCATATGCTTTACAACCAAAAAAACCGAGAATTACAGGAATTAATGATAAATTATTAGCTCAATGTTAATTTATAAACATTTTCATCGAGTTGAGGTTATAAACTAAACTAATCTAGTTTAACTAAGTTTAATATTAAGATTAAATTATGAAACAAGTAAACATTCATGAAGCCAAAACACAATTATCTGCTATGTTTTTGGGCTATCACCTAACTTCTTATCCTGTGGCGCTTTATCTGCTTTATCGCCATTTGATTGCTTAAAGAATGTATGCTTGTGTTTCGGTAATTCAATAGATGAGTTTATATTTCCGCCTGTTTCATGAGAAAGGTTAGCTTTTTCATATAGTTCGTTCACTGTATCTAGAAATTTATTATTAGTATGAAGTGGTTTATTGTAAAATGGTTCTAATTCAATACCATGTTTTTGAATAACTTGTTTAAGCAAATCCTCAAAAATAACTTTCGATTTTGTGAGTTCAAAAATTGTTTTATAAAGTAGCTCTGAAATTGGAACAACATTTTCTTGCATCATATCTTGCAAAATAGCTGGTGAAAATTGACGAAATTCTGATTCGTTTAACGAAACTAAATAATATTTTTGTTTTGTTATTAAGTTAACTTTGGCGTGAATTTCTGGATCGTTTAAATCGACTTCTTCTGGTATTCCTCCTGGTATAAAAGGTCCTCCTAATTTATCTCTTAGTGATAGAGGTTTTACTGCATAAGCATCTAAATCATGTATATTCCAACCATACTTGAGTTTATTCATGTAAAAACCACTAATACCAGGATTATCAACTAAATATTGATTAGTAAATTGAAGTAATGCATTTAATAATGCTTTTCGTTTATACTCATCTTGGCCGAATTTAGTTTTTACTTCAAAAAAGTTTGCCATCAGTACAATCTGATTATCCGTGGTTTCGGCTAAATATAACCAAATTAATGCGATTGGCTTATTAGTGTTTTTATCTTTTGCCACATGAAATAACATCGCATCATCCATCCGTCGTTGCACAATTGCTTGAAATTGATAGCCATTTGTTGCTAAACAACATCCTACTTCATCACCTAAGAAAAAAGTATCTATCTGGTCTTTTGACCATTGAGATATCTCAATGTGAAGAGGTTTAATATTTGTATCTGTAAGATGAGATTCTATAGAAGTGGGTTTAGTCAGTAAATTGAATTGATCATTAACGTGTCTTGAAAACTCAAAAAATGAATTAGGCAATTTTAGCTGATTTTGCTCTAATTCATTACAATTTGCAACTATATTTCTCCCGATAATAGAGTTTAGAATATTTTGATCAGCCAACACATTCTTAGCAGCAATTGTTTCTCCGATTCCTCGATTCAGCTGTTTATTTATTTTACTTGCTACTTGTCCAATATTATCTTTAATTTTTGTAATTTTCTTTTCGGTTTTATTATTCAGTTGTGATATATCAATTTTTTTTATTTCATCATCTAGAAGGTTAAGATAGCGCCATAACACTAAGTAAGAATTATCAATACTGAGTTGCTCAACAGAGACGCTAGAAGGTAATAAAATAAAATCGTACGTTTTTGAGTAATGCAATGCCTTAACAGGATCTATGCCATGTGCCATTAATCTAGCTTGAATTTTTTGGTTATGACGAGCTATATCTTGACCAAGTTTCGAATTTTGCTTGGTATCATGCAAAAATGTATCAGGTTGCCCACCAAAAAAATCTATTTTTAAAAGTTCTAAATAAATTTCTTTATATGGATCATGCTCCATCTTTTGGCTTGCTGCGACTAAATTCACTAATTTTTCAGCAGGGAAGCGCTTAAGGAGAGTCTCAATGGTTGCTTCACTCAATTCTAGTTGTATGCTAGGTAGGATTTTTGCAAGAATATATTTGATCATTGTAGTTAAAAAAGCTTGAGTAAATTTGTTATTTCCCATGCCCATTATTAACTCACCTAATGAACTTCTATCTGACCAATCTTCCTCTTTAATTTTTGTTATTGCTCCAATTGCAATAAGACATAGTTTAAAAGTTTCAAATGTTGTGGTTGTTTTTACTTGGCTATCGCAATATTCATGCAATGGTTCGATTAGCGATTTGTCTAAAATAGGACATATTTCCAACATTTTTTCTAGTGGTAAAATAGTATTAGCAACGAGTAGTTGCATATTATTCAAAGCAAATTCTCCCATTAGCTCAATAAGTTGGATTATTTGTAATTCATATTTAATAAAAAACAAGCTAATATTTCGTTGTTGATGGGATCCTGCTTTATTGTTAATACGCGTAATATATGTAAGAAAGTGCTCAAAAGGTGCCATCAGGTTTTTTTCTTCCAAAAATTGCTGCAATGTGGCAGGTATATCATGTAATTTTGGATTTGAACTAAGTAATATTTCACTCGATTTACAGAGTTTTAAAACTTTGAGTAATTTTTCTGGAGTTGCTATTTTTTCTATTAGAGCTTGTTGATTATCATAACTATCATGAATTTCTTTACCTTGAATAAGGCA
Source organism: Bacteroidia bacterium (assembly GCA_030430325.1). Classification (GTDB taxonomy): domain Bacteria; phylum Bacteroidota; class Bacteroidia; order Cytophagales; family Cyclobacteriaceae; genus JAUIFR01. The sequence goes on from JAUIFR010000145.1 coordinate 5,432, forward strand.
GTAAGTGACAAAATAATCTGCATAAGCCGCGTCATTTTCCATAGACCATGGATTTTCTAATTCGAATGATTCAACCAAATGAAGAAATTTATCTTTACTAACCAACTCACCAAGTTCTGCCAGTATATCACTCATTCGATATAACAGGAAATTCTTCAGGGAAGATTTTGGAAATGCGGCATCGTATAAATCTTTATACTCAGAAAGATAGTTAGTAATAAATAACTCTTTATTTTGGCAGCGTGTTGCTATAAGTTGAGTGAGATCTTTTAGAATTTCTGTAGAAATAATACCATATGTATACGGATGAAAAATTTTTTCCAGGTCTTCTTTATCAATTTCAGCATTGCCAGACATGAGTTTGTGAGTGACTTCCTTGATATTTTTTGCGCTTTCTTTTAAATATTCGGTATCTCTCCATTTAGGAGCTTGATCAATTAGTTCACTGACTTTCGCATCAATAATAAAATCCAATTCCTCCAAATTGAGTTGCTGTTTAGGGATTATTTTATCGACAGAAACCCCTAATGCTAACAATTGAGTTAATGCTGGGCTATTTTGAGTTTTATCAATTAATTCAAATGCATTGCTAGGTAAGTTGCATAAGATTTTAGTTATTTTTTGTAGTTCATCTTGCTTTAAGGACATATCTTTTTGTTTAATATTATCAATAAGTTCAATTAGTAGAGAAACCAAATAAGCTAATAAGGCATTATCAGGAGACAAAGACCCCATTGTATCAATAATCATTCGAGTTTCTACATCGGGAAAATAATGGGGGTTTTGTTTAATGCCTGTTAAATTAAGATAAATAAAGGACGCAGTAATTATCGCATTGACATCTGAATCATCGATTGAGCCATTCGCTGTCAACATATGTCTGTAATTTAAAATTTGACTAATAATATTTGTTGGCATATTGGTAATTAAAAAATATTTATAAATGAATTATAGACCTTAAAATAATATTTTTGGTTTATTTTTTCTTCGTACCGGACAAAAAACACTGAACTAATACGTTCCCGTGCACCAATACTAATGGTGCACGTGCCGCATACTTCAAGATTGGCAGAAAAAGAAAATAAAATTGTTCCAAGCTAGCGTAGCCTGGATGAAGGCGTAGCCGTAATCCAGGGAATTGATCTTAGAACACCCAGGATTTCGTTTTACTCCATCCGGGCTACGCTAGCTTCGCCGCACTTCGTGCTCTTCGCTGCGTTTTTTGTCGAACCTCTACCGGTTCGAACCTTCCGGGCTTATTAGATTTCTTGCGGGCGTATTTATTTGGCTTCGGTATTAGTTATGTGCAGGTGTATAAATTGGCGCGCCCGGAAGGATTCGAACCTCCGACCTTTTGGTTCGTAGCCAAATACTCTATCCAACTGAGCTACGGGCGCAAATATACGTGGCGGAGAGAGAGGGATTCGAACCCTCGATGGGATTTTGTCCCATACTCCCTTAGCAGGGGAGCGCCTTCGACCACTCGGCCATCTCTCCACGTTCAAGGCGGAAAGTATAACATGATTTACGCTCTCGTCAATATTTTACAAATGTAAATTTATATAACCATATCAAATCTTCGAAGAAAAAGAATGTTACTTGTATTTTTAATAAAGCTCTTATAAATTAATAAAGGTAATTTGCCCAAGATCTTCAAAAATGCAAATTTTAAACATACTCTTAATCAAGTTCAGCTCCTTGGAGATAATGCATGAAGCATAAAACAAATCTTAACGGCAAAGCGGTTTATATCGTTGATGGTAGTAGGACACCTTTTTTAAAAGCTCGTGGTGTAGGCCCATTTCACGCCTCAGATCTTGCTGTCGCAACCGGAAAATCACTGCTTTTGCGCCAACCTTTTCCTAGTAATGCAATAGATGAAGTTATAATTGGTTGTGTTATGGCTGGGCCTGATGAAGTAAACATCGCCAGAGTTATTACCGAACGCATTGGATGCGGAGATAAAGTTCCTGCTTTCACTGTTATGCGTAATTGTGCATCGGGTATGCAAGCTATAGATAATGCCGCGCAACAAATAGCTAGTGGCCGAAGTAATCTTATACTTGCAGGCGGAACAGAAGCTATGAGTCACGCCCCTATTATGTTTAATGAAAAAATGGCTGATTGGATTAGCCATTGGTCGACAGCTAAGTCTCTCGGAGCTAAATTAAAATTACTAAGCAGATTGAAACCAAATTTTTTAATACCAGTAATTGGACTCCTAAAAGGTTTAACTGACCCCATAGTTGGGATTAATATGGGACAAACAGCAGAAAATCTTGCATATAAATTTAATATATCTCGCGCAGAAATGGATGAGTTTGCAAATAATAGTAATCTTAAAACTGCTAATGCCTATGCAAACGATTTAATGAATGAAATAACTCCACTTATCGATCAAAACGGCAAAATATATAGCGAAGATGATGGTTTTCGCGCTGACTCATCTGTTGAAAAACTTAGTAAACTACGACCTGTTTTTGATAAAAAATATGGCATGGTAACAGCCGGAAATAGTTCACAAATAACCGACGGAGCCTGCCTTCTATTACTTGCTAGTGAAGATGCAGTTAAACAATACAACTTATCTGTGATCGCTAAAATTGTTGATACAGAATGGAGTGCTTTAGATCCTGCAGAAATGGGACTTGGTCCTGTATATGCAGCCACATCTATCCTACAGCGCCAAAATATGAAGCCAAATGATCTAGATTGCTGGGAAATAAACGAAGCTTTTGCCGCACAAGTTTTAGGCTGTATAAAAGCTTTTGATGATACCAGATTTTGTAAAGAAGAATTAGGTTTAAAAAGTGCTATAGGCTCTCCAGATATTGATAAACTTAATATTGATGGCGGCGCAATTGCTATTGGCCATCCAGTAGGAGCAAGCGGAGCTAGAATAGTACTTCACCTTGCAAAAATTCTTGAAAGGAATAAGTGGACACGAGGCATGGCTTCAATTTGTATTGGTGGCGGGCAAGGTGGAGCAATGTACCTTGAAAGATTTATCGAAAAGGAATCCAAATGAATCACTATAAAAACTGGAAACTAACCAAAGATAATGAAAATATTTACTGGCTTGGAGCAGATAACTTAAATTCTGGAACAAATGTATTAAATAGTAATGTATTAGATGAATTGGATAATATTTTACAAGTTATATCTCAAGATCCAAATGCAAAAGGATTAATTATTCATTCATGTAAAACAAATGGTTTCTTTGCCGGAGCAGATGTTACCGAGTTTGCCCATTTCACTACTCCAAAGCAAATTCTTGATTTTTTACATAAAGGGCAAACAATATTTAGTAAATTAGAATCCCTAAAAATTCCAACAGTTGCTAGCATTCACGGCTTTTGTATGGGAGGTGGGCTTGAGCTTGCGCTGGCTTGTGATTATCGCATTGCTAGTAATGATAAAAAAACTAGCCTAGGTTTGCCTGAGGTTCTACTTGGCATTCATCCTGGATGGGGTGGAACTGTAAGATTACCCAAATTAATTGGCGGTTTTAATGCGCTATCTCAAATAATTTTAACAGGTAAAGCAATAAATGCTAAACGCGCAAAACAACTTGGTATTATTGATGACTCTGTTGCCTATAGGCAATTACATCGTGCGGCATTATATTTTATTGAACATAAACCACAAAAGCATAAAGCCAGTATATTGCAAAAAATGACGAATATTACATGGATGCGTCCTCTTATTGCCAATATTTTTCGAAAAAAAGTTAGTGAAAAAGTGAATAAAGCTCACTACCCTGCTCCATATTTTGCTATAGAATTATGGGAAAAATCCTTTAACAATCTAGAGTCGGCATATATTGATGAAGCTGAGTCGGTTAAAAAACTCATTAATATTAATGAAACTGCCAAAAACTTAACTAGAATATTCTTAATTCGCGAAAGAATTAAATCATTTGCCAAACAAAATGATTTTAAAATATCACACGTGCATGTAATTGGCGCTGGCGTTATGGGCGGAGATATTGCGGCTTGGTGTGCTTTAAAAGGACTAAGCGTCACTTTGCAGGACCAAACTTACACTAATATTGCACCAGCAATTAACAGAGCATATAAACTTTACAAAAGAAAACTACGTGACCCACGCCTGATTAGAGCTGCAATGGATAATCTTACCCCAGATCCTAAGGGAGAAGGCATTAAAAAAGCAG
>JAUIFR010000146.1 GCA_030430325.1 Bacteroidia bacterium
AAAAATACTTGTTGGTAAAGAAGCACCTGGGAATCGTGCCGTAAGTTTAATTCAACGTTTTTTTCTAAATTGATTAATTTTATAGATATGTCAGAAAAATTAGACGAACGCATTAAAAGTATTGAGGCTGTAACATTTGGGAAGCAATTAACTGAAGTCATTTCAAGTTTAGAAATTATTATGACTATGTTTGAAGTGGATGATAATCAAAAAATTTTAAATGCATGCAAAATAAAACTACTTGAAGGTATTAATAAACTTAAGGAATTTGGTGCAGAGCAAGAAGCTCAAAAATTTGTTATTGATTAATAACTTTGAATTTAAAATGAAGGTATTTTGCAGATTATATTCAATTTAAACTATATTTTGATTTTATTTTGCTAATAATATATAAAAATAATGTTATTTTTGAAACAATCTAAACAGTTCATTTATTAGAAAATTTAGAAATAGTACTTACTCTTTTTTCTTTGCATTTTCCAATTTGTGAGAAGTTTTTATTTCTTCTTTCACTTTTTGAGAATGCCGCTCTGAAGCAGCCCAAAACTCTTTTCTTTCTTCAGGGGTCATCATTTCAAGCTTTAATTCTAACTCTTTTTGTTTCGCAATTATTTCGGATATTTTCATTTTTCTTTTAATGTTATACTTACAATTCGATCATTATACAAATCAATAGATTCTTCAAAAAATGTAACCTTAAATTTCAGTCCGCTTCTAAACAAAACTTCTGATTCACTATAGTTTGAATTAAATGTAGGTCCATAATGAGAAATATCATCAATTTTCACTCCATTTTTTCCCTCTATCGTAAAAAAAACTTTAGCTTCATCGCCTTGCAGCTTTTGGTTCCCAAAACCTAAAGCTACATCAGAATTTGTGCTAGAAGAGGTAAATGCCTCTTCAGTAATCTCAGCTGTATTTTCAAATGCAAATTTATATTTAGATAACAATTTATCGTTCAATTTAGTTCCACGATATGTTGGTGATTTGTATTTTGGTAATTTATCTAAAGATTTGTTTAAAGCACTATTAAACCCTAATAATTGACTAGTTAATAAATCTTTATTTCTTAATGCCTTATTTAAATCATAATAGGCACTGGTGGTATAATGGTAAATGGTGGTTAATTCCTCAATAGAAATACCAGGAAATTTCTTTTGAATGCCGGAATCTTCAATAATTTTTCTAGAAGCAATTGTAACTGAACTATTAAAAAACTTTAAGAAGTCTGTATCAGTTCTATTTTGACTTCGGTCCAGTTTATTCCAAATTGGAATTAAATAAGGTTCTTCATTGAAAATACTTAGTGCATTTGCATTTACACCAAAATCTTGAAAAAACTTTAATTTTTGATTTTCTGATAAATCAGAATAATTGTTAAACGCTAGCTTATAATTCTTTTCTAATTTTTTATCAAATGCTACAAGATTTTTTCTAATTAGGTTATCTGTAACTTCAAGTTTATTGATTGATTGATTTGAAATGGTGTCCACATTATCACCATCCTTCAACTTGGAGCCATCTGAATTAACTTCACTATGCCTTTTTTGTACGTTTGGGATTTCATTTACAGGTTTTTGAATGGAATTGTCAAACTGCTCTACAACCTCATCTATTTTATCTAAACCTTTACCACCTTTTTTACCAATGAGCTTTCCTAAAACCTTGCCACTTATCTTTTTGAGCCCTGCTAAGCCAACCCCAAATGGCAGTGAGGCACCTGCTCCCATCAAACCTCCATTCAGGCCGCCTGTCACAAAATTGCCCATGGCTTCCATGATGCCTTTATTCCAGGTTTCTTCATTAAAAGCAATGATGATCGTTTCGTTGATAATGCCTACTGATGCCCCTTCAAAAACCAGGTGTACTAATTCATTTTGGCCTAATCCAGTAGGTATTTTAGCCATTAATACGGCTGTATAGGACTCCACACCACCATTAACAAAATCCTCTAGGGCTTCTTTTGAAATAAGATCATAGTGGTTACCCGACATGGCTTCATTGGTAGCTACATTGGCGATACCTCCAGCCACAAAAGCACCTACTGTTGTTTTGCTCCAGATGCTTCCTAAAAATACCGGTAAACTTACTGATCCACCTCCACCAGATACAATAGTTGCAATTATACCCACTGCTATGGCTGCTGCTGTTGCACCAACGTTGGCGATAAACTCAACTTCATTTACATAATTTTGATATTTTTCGTTATAATTAGCATGTAGCATTGCTAGTTCTGCATATTCATTAAGGTCAATAACACCGTCTTGAAGGGCTTCTTCGAGCAGGCCGTAATAAGAAATACCCGCTTGCTCCGATACTTCCGCTTCATTGGTGCAATACAAGATGGAGGCCATTCTCAATGATTGGTAGACGCCTATAACAGAACTACTAATAAGGGGGTTGGCTTGTATAGCATAATTTACCCACCCCATTGATCGGTCATCTTCTCGAATGGCATCTTTATCCTTAGCGCGCTGCCTAAATATGGCAACAGCCTGCTTTCGTCCTTTCTCTGTGCTGAGCTCATCCCATTTAGGCATACCTAGTAGTTGGTCTAAGTATTTGTTATAATCATCGCCAAATTTACCATTTAGGTCTCCCAGTAATCGCTCATCCAATTTTTTGAATTTTTGCTTAGCTGCTTGAGCTTCTTTTTCCTTTAATGCTTCTTCTTCCTTGTTTAGGCCTTCAGTTGAAATCTCTCCTCCGCACTGACTTAAGTAATACCCCAAGCGAAATTCTCTACGCTCCTCCTCCGAAATATGCTCGAAAATAACATCGAGCATTTCTTCGATAGTGCCATCATTTGATTCTTTGTCTCCTAAAGCATAATTTAAGGCTTCTTCTGTAGGAAATCTGCCATCATTAATTATGGTCTTCATGATGCTTTTTTCCTGCTCACCTATGAATGATAGCCTATAAGTATTCCACTGAATGTCTGGATTTTCAGAATGGCTAACCTTATCGACAAAGGATGAATTAAGGATTTTGGTCCAAATCTCAGGTTTTTCATCTTTGATTTTCTGTTTGTCTTCTATAGATAGGCTTGCTAAGATATTGATGATTCCAACCTCATCAATATTCATCCCTTCAAAGGCCTCGGTTAGTTTATGCAGGGCAATTTTATATGAATTTCCTTGTTGATAGCTATTAAGTAAACTTTTTTCATCTTTTGGCAATGCATTAATCGTCTGTTCTTTTAAATAATTTATTATAAAATTGTTAGGTTTTGGGTTAATTTTATTGGAAATGATATTTAAAGCTGTTCCGAATATCATTCTAAGCGTACCATCATCAAGCTGATCTACTATTCTTTTAATTTCAGGGTCTGCAAAGAGTTTATCTCTTGATTTTTGATCTTGCAAAAGTTCAAATGCTTTATAGATAGTTTCTTCATCGATGGAGCGCCAAAATGTTCGGTTTGAACCTAAATGTTGCCTTAAAATGGCATCACCAAGCTTTACGGTATCCTTGTTGAGGCCCATATTCAAAATATCTCTACTTCTGAGAATCATTTCTTTAGCAATATCATACTCACTTGCGCCACCTTTTTTAAGGTAATCAAGATAGGCCTCATCGCCCACATCACCATCGAGCATTTCGAGGAAACTCTCACCCCCATAGCCCTCAATATTCTCCGATCCCGATAATAGCTCCTGCTTCTCCTGGCTATTTTCCATTTTACTAAGCTTGCGCATAACATTGCCGACTGCTGCTTCATCAGTACCCCAACCACTCGTAGCTATAAACATGCGCTCTTTGAGCATTTCGGCTTCTGAACCAGTACAAAGTTTTTGAATGGAAGCCATCTGGGTGCCTTCTTCTGGGTCTTCAGAATTATTATAGCCATCAATAAAGCTAAAAATTGCTCGATCATCATCCCATAGCTTTTGTCTTAGCTTAGCTGGCAACTCTAGCAGGGCATTGTAAACCCTATTTTCATCATCATTGAAGTATCCTGCGGCATTTTTAATATATTCTTTGGTAATATTGTATTGCTCTAGCTCATATTGTTCGGCTAGCGAGAGCTCTGGACCGTAAATCTTGTTTTCAACATCATTTTCATTAGATGTTGAAATTTTAATAGATGCTTTGGTTAGTTTATATGGTTTCTTATCTGGATGCTCTCCTAGAAGTAACCTTCTAGCATTATAGTATTCATCATCGTTCAAAAATCCATATAACCACGCGCACTTTTCATCAAAAGTTAACCCATCTTCCTCCAATCTAAAGGCTCTTACTTTCTCAGGAGAGGAATTTGATGTATTTTTTAGAATCTCAAGGATGACATGTTCTTCTGCGTTATACCAGTTGACATGGTATTTTAGCTGATCGTATAATGACATGGCAGGAGTCAATAATTCATAAGCTTCCTTTGCCTGGTCATCATTGCAATAATCTTTAAAGTCTGACTCTAACTTTCGGCCATTTGTAATTTGTTCGTAATTCTTTCGTATAGCCATTTTTTCGGCAAGCGACTTACCACGGATTTGGTTGAGTGCTCCTTCTTCATCTTCTGAAAACCAACCTTCAAGTAGTGCTGTTTTGATTTTTTTGGCCCAGGTCCATGGGTTTTCTTGGTCTTGTAATACGACATGTGTATCATCGCTGCTTACACTCATCATGCGCATTAATTCCCTTCCTTTTGGGTCAAGATTGCTATTACTCATTAATTTGATTTGCTCATTCTCAGCGTCCTTAGTTGTGAATGAGTTGCCTCGTTTTGGAGTGTCCTTGCGGGGTCCCTGTTGGGATTTGTCGCGCGCACGCTCCTCACCTGGAGTATAAAAATTACCCATAGTCTAGTTGGTCAATTTAAAAATAGTGGTGCTTACTTATTTATGTGGCGAAAAAGAAGGTTGTTAGAAATGAGAATTTTTACATATGTAATAAATCGAGCAATTATTTATTAATTTGCTTAAAATAATTAATAATTAATAGAAAAAATATTATAGGTTCTAATTTATACTCATAAAATGATAATGCATGTAAATTAGGCCAAATAGAGATATTGAATTTTTATTTTGATTATATTTTGCTAAATACATTCAAAATGTGCTAAATGGTACTGTGCATTAGTAAAATTATATTTGGAAGATAGTCAATCAGTTGTGATGATGAATCACTCATTATCAGAAAGGTACGTATGTAATGAATCATTCTTTTTTTTCAAAATAATTTGGTGCTTTCATTTAAAATTAAATGAATTTAGCTAATTTTATTTAAATAGACTAAATTTTAAACGTGAAGAACTTGGCATAGGACTAGGTTGGAATGAGTAAATAGTTTTGAATCATGAACAAATAGAACAAAATACGTACTAAATTGTATTCTTTTTAAATTTAAATATTTTAATGAAATGCCATTACCTTTTATAGATTATCATGATTGGAAAGACACCAGAATTACTCTGCACTTGATCTTTCAAATTATGGGAAAAGTACGGTTGAAATCAACACCGCGCAAAAATCACTGGTGGAATGGTACTTTATATGTATCAAGTAGTGGTTTTACCACACACGCGATACCTTTGGGGAAAGGAGCGAAAACCTTTGAGATGAATTTAAATATTCATTCTAAGAGTATGGAGTTATTAAATAGTGAGGGCGAGTCAAAATCTTTATTATTAAAAGATGGATATACGATCAGCCAGTTATATCAAGATATATTAAAAATATTAAGTGGATGGGGTATAAAACCAAAGTTTGTGCCAAGACCTTATGATATGGGTATAGACTTACCTTTTGATCAGATCACAGCATACCATCATTTCGATTGGGATGCTATTACTAAGTTTTGGAAAATGATGCTTTGGGTAAGTAATGTACTTGATAAGTTTAGTGGGCGATTTTATGGTAAGACCTGCCCAGTTCATTTGTACTGGCACCATATGGATTTAGCCGTAACGCGTTTTTCGGGCAAGGTAGCACCACCCATGGATCCAAATGCGAGGATATCTGATAAAGATGCTTACTCCCATGAAGTAATTAGTTTTGGGTTTTGGGCGGGTGATGATCAGGTGCCCATGCCGGCATTTTACTCCTATACGTATCCGTCTCCTGAAGGAATTGAGAAAGAACAATTAATGCCGAAAGATGCGGAGTGGGTGGACTCTAATGGTAGCCCAATGGCGCTATTAAAATATGAACATTTACTTAAAGTGGGGGACCCAGAACAAGAGTTGTTAAATTTTTTGGAAAGTGCCTATCAAGCTGGTGCTAAATTGGCTCAATGGGATTTGGCAGGGTTTGATGTGCCTGCGCTTGAGTCCATGTAGGGTTAGTAGTAATTAACTAATTTACTTAACAATTAATATTTATTGTTTCATACTAATCAATAAAGCCACCACTTTGAGGTATAGTTTTATTTCAATAAAATTAGCAAAATTCATTCAATAAAAATTTAATATTAAACAAAATTAGCAAAATTATTTCAATATTAATTTACTGCCTGCCCATTACATCATAAATTCCATGCAAATTTCATAAAATTCCTTTGGGGCCTCAGCATGCACCCAGTGCCCTACCTGATCAATTTGTTTTAATATAGCTTGTGGGAAGTACGTCCTAATTTTAGGGTGATCACTTTCCTCAATATAGCGTGATTTTCCCCCATTAATAAATAAAGTTGGTCCTTCAAATACAGCTTCAGTAGCATCAAGCCCTACCATTACTTGACCTAGATTTTGGGCTATAATCGGTAGATTCATTTTCCACTCAAAGCCTTCAGATGTCCGCTTGAGGTTTTTTAATAGGAATTGTCTGGTGCTGAATGCTGGTATTTTAGCTTGTAGCAACTGATCTGCTTCATTACGGGACTTAATCGTTGGTAAATCAAGCTCATTTAAAGCATTGATCAATTCCATATGATGGATGGGGTAGGCCCTCGGAGCTATATCAACTACAATGAGTTTATGAAGCATATCTGGATGGCTACGGGCAAAATTCATAGCAACTTTACCGCCAAGTGAGTGGCCCAATAAAATGATATCACTTAAATCGAGACGTTGACACAGCTCAAAAAGATCGTCTACCATCACCTCAAAGTTAAATGAATCATCATGTGGAGAACGTCCGTGATTTCTTAGATCAACAAGTATTACTTGGTAATGCCTACCAAACTGCTTGGCTAAGCTTTGCCAATTATCAGAGCTACCAAATAAGCCATGCAGGATGACTAGTGGCTTACCCGTACCTATTTGATTATAAAATAATTCCATATCGAAGTTTTACCAGCCATTTTCACCTACCAAAGGTACAAATTTGAACGTAGAAAATACTTCTTCTTGCACTTGATTACCTATTTTTATTAATCTCAACATTTTTTGCTGCTGAGCATTACCTACTGGTATGATAAGCCTGCCATTTTCATTCAATTGTTGTAATAGTGATTGAGGTACGCTAGGAGCCCCGGCTGTTACAATAATTTTGTCAAAGGGTGCGAAACCAGGTATACCTTTGGAGCCATCTCCCAAAAAAAACTGAGGCCTAAAACCCATTTTGGGTAGTAATTTTTTGGCTCTTAAATACAGCTTTTTATTATACTCGATGGTGTATACTTTTGCTCCAAGTGCCATTAATACACAACACTGGTAGCCTGATCCTGTACCGACTTCTAATATTTTATCACCGGGTTGTACATCGAGTAGCGTTGTCTGAAATGCCACTGTATAGGGTTGCGAAATAGTTTGCCCTTCACCAATGGGAAATGCTTTATCCTGATAGGCATGACTAATGAGGGCTGAATCAAAAAAATAATGCCTAGGAATATGGCCAATGGCTGCCAAAACACGTTTATCTTGTATTCCTTTTTTAGTTATCTCTTTGACCAACTGTTTACGCATTCCTTTATGAATGTACTGATCTTGCATGTATTCGAAATAGTTTATGCCAAATATATTAGATGAAAGGTGCTGATCTTTCTTGAACAGGTGCTGATCACCATGCAAAAATATACAAAATTGGCAAAAAAAAGCTAAAATTCTATGTAATATTCTAGTGTTGGCACGGTATTTGTTTTTTACTTAATACAATAAACCTTTGAAAAAAACTGAGTTATGCCTTTTAAAAATTATTTGTATCTATTGATTTGTATCGTTATGGCTGGTTGTAGTAAGAATGCTATGAACGATCAATCACTTCTGTCTATTTCCATAAATAACTGCGATGCATGCATTAAAGAGAATCAAGTGATAGAAGTTGATCAACCTTATTTATTAGGCATTAACATAAATAAAGGAGAAGCTGAGCTTAACACCATTAGGGTTTTACTCGAAGGTATGTCCATTGAGCAAGAGCGAAGTTTTTCGCTAGAAGACCGCCAACAAACATCGTTAGAAAAACAATGGCCAATTTTACTTGATACTGCTGTGATGAATGCTATTCAAGATAAGAAGAAACTTACGATGAAGGTCATTATTATTGATGAGATGGGGCAAGAGAGCCAGGCAACCATGTTGGTTCAGCTAAAGTAGTTTCATCGGATGTGATGGGTTAACTGGAATCTTATTGTTTTTAAATAAACATAAAAAGCTACCTATTATAAAACCCTTATACCTAGCCCATTCATATTTACCAAAGGGCCTTTTTAATATGCCTATCATACATCTTATGCCTTCGAGTAAAAGTAATACGTTGATATTCAGCCAGTACCATTTTGTGCTAGTTCTAAGCCACTTCAAGGTGTGTGCCCTTCCTATGGTAGCTGCTAGGCCTTTTTTGTAACCATTAGTTGGATAAGGCCTTACTTGTTTTTGGTCTTCAATGGGGTGTATAGCTAACTTATTTGTCAGCAAGTATAATGCTCCTTTTTCTGCCATACAATGACTCAAGATGGTATCTTCGCCTTTACCAATACCTTTGCTATACAAATCATATAGCCCCACCAATGGGGGTACAGAATGTAAAAGCTTAGTTGGGTAAGACATAGCTCCCCCTGAAAGAAAATCAACAATTATCGTTTTATCTTGGGGTAACCCGCTCATAGTTATTCTAACTCCTCCTTTGCTCAGTTTACCGCTTTGTAGCTTATGTATTCCTAATAGGTAGTCTTTAAATTTGTCCCGTCGTATATTTTCGCGCCTGTCATCATAGCAACAAAGTAAACCTATACCACCGATGTTGTTTAAAGATTTGTAAGCATCTAAAAGTATGGAGAGCGCTTGAGGCCTTAACGAAATATCGTCATCGATAATCAATGTTATTTCACTTTTAACATGTTTGGCAGCAAAGTATCGCTGAAAGGGTAATGCCTTTTCTGGTGATTTAATATGTAGCACTCGTATGTCAAATTCTTGTAATTTAGCTTGGTACGTTGCTACTACAGATTTAGTTTCCTCATCGAATCCAGCATCACTTATGATGACCTCTGCCGGTAGGCTTTCTAATTGGCAAATGGCCTCAAGTGAATGACGTAGCTGGTTAGCTCTATAATAAGTAGGGATGCAGATACTAATATTGGTTAATGGATCATTCATATATCATAAGTTAGAGGTTCATCAAACACATTTC
>JAUIFR010000147.1 GCA_030430325.1 Bacteroidia bacterium
GAAAAAACCAAATGAATTTTAGGCTTTCTCATATCTAAATCCAGCAGTAATACCCGTGTATTTGACATGGAAATTACACCACCTAAATTTACCGAAACAAATGTTTTACCTTCACCACTCACCGTGGATGTCACAGAAATTACTTTTTTGGATTCACCTGGAAGCAAGAAGTTCATATTTGTTCGGATGGAGCGGAGCGTTTCTCCAATGGCTGACTTAGGATTATTATTAACAATAAGTTTTGATCTAGGCATTTTTTCTTTCCCATAATAAGGTACAATACCTAGTATTGGAGCTGTTGTTAAGGCTTCAAGTTCGTGAATACCAATAATTGAATTATCTAATAAATAAATGATTAGAATTAAAACTATACTTAAGATAATTCCCAATGAAAACCCAATACTATGTGTTACAAGCTCTTGTGGAGAAATATGATTGAAGGATAATGTAGCAGGTGTTAATATAATAAAATTGGTCAAAGTACCAGCTTGTTCCACCTCAAACTCCGTTTTGGTTTGCAAAAGTGTTAAGTAAAATTCCTCGTAGAGCTCATAAAACCTCTTACTTTTATTAAACTCAGTATTTTTGGAGGGTAAATGAACAAAATTATCTTCTAGCTGTCTTTTTTTTGCTTTTTGATCTTTAATATCATTATCGAAATTATCAACAAATTGCTCTAAAGTGCTTAACAATTCACCCATCACCATACTTAGCTTTTTCTTTTTACGTTGAAAGGCCATGGTTCGGGTGTTGTAGCTGTCCTGCAATAGCGACAGCTCTTCGATTAGTTTATTATAAACCATAATGGCATCTACAAAATCCTTATTAAATAGGGGCTCGCTGTTTGGTGGAATTAGCATGGAAGTGGTGTCACTTATACTTGCGATCATTCCAGTGATGATTTCCTTTTTTTGCATTAAATAAAACCTTAATGAGTCTGCAGCCATCATTTGTTCGATGGTAAGCTCCATGTCTTTTTGTAGATCAACCGTTTTATTTTCGATCGTAAAAGACTCAAAATATTGCTCAAATGTTTCGAGCCGTTCTTTGGTTTGTTTTAATTGCTCATTGAGAAACTCAATTTTCTGAGAATTGGCTTTTTGTTTCTTTTCTTGCGTATAATTGAGGTAAATTGTGTCAATGGAATAAATAAGATTTTGGGCTTTGAAATTGTTATGGTCTTTGAAACTAATTCTTATAATATTGGCCTGCAGGTTTATTGGCTCAACAGATAAGTTTTCCTCCAAATATTTTATTAGTGCTGCTCGACTGTTAACCACAAAATAGTATGGAAACTCAAATGCTTCCTGATTAAAGTCCTCCGTTCGAAATACCCTAAACCTGAAATAATCCGAAGTAACTTCCTCCCCAAATTTATAAATCACTGAAGCCAACTTATCATTCCATTCATACTTGAGCCGGTAGCTAGATCGGTCAATAAGCTCAATATCAAAAGGTATATCTTTATACGATTCATTAAAATAGGAATACTCCACCCTAAAGGGAGAATTTCTAAAGCGTTCGTCATCCAATATCTTACCGTGCGTGAAGTATGAGATTTCTAAATCAACCGTATTGATTACTTTATCAAAAAACAATTTGGACTTCAAAAGTTCTATTTCACCAGAAAGGTAGTCATAATTATTGTCCCTAAATTGGTTAAAGCCAAGTAGAGTGGTTTCGTTTTTAAAGTCTAGTTTTATTTCAGAAAATGATAAAAATACAGGTTTGGTATATCTATTTATAAGGTACGCAAGGGTATTTGTGATAATCATTATCAGTAAAAGCCACCTCCAATAGTTTAGAATAATATTCTTTAGTTTAACAAAATCAATACGGTTGAGAACATCCTCATCCTGATTCTCATTAATGCTATGTGGAAATTGACTTTGACTATTGCTCAAAACAGCATAAAATTAAAAATGAATAGAACGCTTTGCTGTAGCATCAAGGCATGCCTCTCTAAAAGCCTCGGTATACGTAGGATGAGCATGTGAGATTCTTGCAATATCTTCAGCAGATGCTCTAAACTCCATGGCAACAACTGCTTCGGCAATCATATCGGCAGCTCTTGGGCCAATCATATGTACACCCAGAAGCTCATCTGTTTCTTTGTGTGCGAGCACTTTAATTTGGCCATCGGTATCCATGCTTGCTCGTGCCCTGCCGGATGCCTTAAATGAGAACGATCCTTTTTTATAAGGCACATTATCTTGTTTTAATTCCTCTTCTGTATAACCAACACTGGCCACTTCTGGCCAAGTATAAACTACTCCTGGTATTAGCCGATAATTTATATGTGGTTTTTGACCTGCAAGTACTTCTGCTACAAATACACCCTCTTCTTCTGCCTTATGAGCTAACATAGCCCCAGTTGTAACATCACCTATGGCATATATATTATCAATATTTGTTTGGAGCTTATCATTGGTAATGATTCTGCCTCGATCATCTAACTGTACACCTACATTTTCTAAGCCTAATCCGTCAGTATAAGGCTTACGGCCTATCGAAACTAAGCAATAGTCACCCTTAATTTGAGTAGCAGTGCCGTTTTTATCTTCAGCAGTAACCTCCACGCTTTTAGTAGTAGATTTTACAGCTGTTACTTTATGATTTAGTTTAAATTCAAAGCCTAATTTCTTAAGAGAACGTTGTAGATCTCGCCCCATTGCCCTATCCATAAAAGAAATGATGCTATCCATAAATTCAACTACCGTTACTTTTGCGCCAAGCCTTGCATAAACACTACCCAATTCCATACCGATTACCCCGCCACCTATTACAATAAGGTGTTTAGGTACTTTTTGCAGGTTAAGCGCTTCGGTACTTGTAATCACACGTTTTTTATCAATTTCAATAAACGGCAATGAGGTTGGCTTTGATCCGGTCGCAATAATAAAGTATTTTGATTTAAGTTCGATTAGCTCCTTGCCCTTTACAGTTAAAGTATTCTTATCCTTAAAAGACCCAATACCTGTATGCACATCTATTTTGTTCTTTTTCATCAAAAATGTTACACCGTCACAGGTTTGCTGTACGACCTCATTTTTTCGTTTAATCATTTGCGGTAAATCCACCTCTAGTCCTGAAAGCTTGATTCCATGCTCGTCAAAACGTTCTTTGGCAGCATGAAAATGCTCTGAAGAATCTAATAATGCTTTTGAGGGGATACAGCCAACATTCAGGCATGTACCACCTAAGCTATCATATTTTTCTACAATAGCTGTTTTGAACCCTAACTGTGCACAGCGTATTGTTGAAACATAACCACCTGGCCCTGAGCCAATTACCACAATATCATATTGCATATTTCAAAAAATTTTACCACGAATATAGCACTTAATTCATAATTAATAAAATAGTAAAATTTGCAAAGGATGCTACTATATTACATGTACCGATTTGACCTTTGGGCTTTAAATGCTAGCTAAATTGAACAAAGTAATTTTATTAATCAATAAATTTTGCTAATTTCGTTTAAATAAAATCACAAATTAAATTAATTTTGCAAAATATATTCAATAAGTTTGGCATTATACTTGATGTTTACAATGAAAGTATCGTATCTTTCGTTTTATTAAAAAGGGCATATTATTAATTAATGTGTCAAACAAAATGATGATTCTAAGAAAATTTAAAAATAAATAGCGTATTTTATATAAAATTGGGCCTAAAAAGGCTATTTTTGAGGGTTATGAGCAATACCACCAGTCATAGGGCAGCAGGTATACCGGTAGTTATGCTAATATTTCTATTTGTGTTAGGTGCGGGCTTGGATACGTATGCCCAAATTGGCAAACGTAAAACGCGAAGAATAAGGAACCTAGAAGGCACAATAGATACACTTAATATTTATGCAGCGTCAGATATATTTGATTTCCCAAATATTAACCGCATCTCATATTATCAAAGTAAACCTGCAAGGGATGCCATAACAAAATATGAAAATGAAAAAAACTGGGAGAAGTTGTACAAAATATTGCGGCCTTATGTGCGTAATTTTGGTATTAAAAATTTTTATAGGGATACCTATTTGATTTGGAGGTTAGCCAAGCTGACAGAGCTCTATGGTGAGATGGAAGAGGCCAAGTTACTTTACAAATTAGTGCTTCGTCACCACCAAACCGATCAGGATATCAAAAAAGTGGAGTTATATTTTGATTCCCTTACAAAAAATGACCAAGACTACTATGTGCCGTTAGATTATTACTATGAATTGGTCGAATACCGAAAGGAAATTGATACCTTGCGCCCTCCTAGAGGTGTTTTGCTCAATATGGGAAGTACTGTAAACTCCGACCGATCCGACTATGGACCGGCGCTCAATATTACTAATGATGTGCTAATTTTTACCTCTAAGCGTAATGTGATGGAGCGTGGGCTGGACAAAATCGAAAATGAGGACCTTTTTTCAAGTAAATCAGAGGAAGGGTATTGGCTGGAAGCTCAACCTTATGATGAGCTCAATACTATTTACAATGAGGGTTCTGCTTGTCTCAGCAAAGATGGTACTACAATGTATTTTGCTCGATGCTATGCGCCTGATGGTCAAGGCAATTGCGATTTGTATGTTACTTATCTACAGGGTGATGGTAAGTGGGGGGTGCCCGAAAACCTGGGCCAAACTGTAAATAGTAATGCTTGGGACTCACATCCATCGTTATCACACACGGGAGACACTTTATATTTTGCTTCTGACCGAATTGGCGGATTTGGTTTATCAGATATCTATTTTACCTATAAAGATAGCAATGGGAATTGGAAACGACCTAAAAATGCTGGCCCGATTATTAATACGCGAAACAATGAGGTGAGCCCATTTTATCACCCCATGTATGATATTCTCTACTTTAGCTCGAATGGCCAGTTGCTAAATTTTGGGGAATTTGATATTTATAAGGCATACTATTCGAGTAATAGCTGGGGAGAGCCACAAAATATTGGCCCATTAGTAAATGGGGAGGGCAATGAGTTTTATTTTACGATCGACTCAGAGTCGCGGTATCTTTTTTATTCGCGCTCAAAGGATAAGGGCTTGCAGAATATGGATTTATTTTCTTTTCCATTACCAATGGAAGCACAGCCCACGGCTACTACAAGAGTTTATGGCTCACTCAAAGATTCTTTTACGGGTGACCCGTTCAAGGGGATTGTATCAATTATTGATTTGGATAATGGAATTGAGGTAGCGCCAAAGTTTTTGCGTCCAGATGGCTCTTTTGAGTTCAAACTAATAAATAATAATAATTATTTATTGATTATTCAAGGCGATGAGTTTTTTAGGATTGAAGAAATTTTTTATTTGGATGGCGAAATGGAAATGCACCGTACTACGGAGTCTATCTCTAGTAAGTTGAAGTTTACAACCATCGAATTTGAGAATGGCAAAGCAGACTTATTACCAGAAATGTATGCAGATATGGACAAAGTGGCCAACTTTCTCATTGATAACCCGGACTTTAAAGTAAGAATCTCTGGTCATACAGATTCTGATGGCAGTGCCACACTTAATCAGCAGCTTTCTCAGGCCCGGGCAGATGCGATTAGAGAGTATATCATCCACTTGGCTGGTGTAGAAGAAGATCGGGTAGAAGCTATAGGTTATGGAAGTAGCAAACCCATTGTTGAGGAGAAAACGGATGAAGATAAAAAGCTTAACCGCCGTGTAGAATTCGAGATTTACCGGCCTCCTGCAGAAGCACTTGACCTCAATGAGTAGTCGTTTTTTTCGACCAAATTTCTTGTTTTAATTAAAAATATGTCGTATAATTCGACATGAATGATTTTGTAACTACAATTAAGGAGTTTCGAAAAGCCAGGGGTTGGTCCCAGCAGTTTGTGGCCGATAAGGTCAATGTGCATAGGTCCACTTATCGAGATTATGAAAGCGGCAAGTGTGAGCCAAACATCAATACGATGATATGTATGGCAGGGTTATTTGAGGTAAGCCTTGATCGGCTTTTGGGGCAGTATGATGATAAGCCAAGCTTTGATCAGCAAAAAATTAGAATTTTACCTATTTCAGTTGATAAGGCTGACCGTGAGTATATTGAATTTGTACCATTAAAAGCACAAGCAGGCTATTTGAATGGGTTTCAGGACCCCACTTTTGTGGAGGAGTTACCCAAGTTTAACCTACCACGTGTTGATACAGGGACCTACAGGGCATTTGAGATAAAAGGGGACTCTATGGCGCCACCGATTGAGCAGGGCACCATTATTATTGGTAAGTATGTGGAGAATTTTAGCTTTATTAAAAATCTCAATACCTATATTATCATCACTAAAGACGATGGGGTGGTGTACAAGCGTGTGCTTAATAAAAGTAAATCTAAAAATAAACTTATTTTACTATCAGACAATCCGAGCTATGAAGCATACTCTATTCAAGCTGGTAATATCCTTGAAATGTGGTCCTATTACGCTCACCTTTCATTTGGCTATAGCGCCAGTTTACCCGGTCAGCTGCATAGTTTTTTGACTGAATTGGACCTCGACCAAAATGTTAAAGGTTTAGATGATATCATTGATAATCAAAAATAATAAAGTCTAAAATATATTATTTATTATTCTGTAAATCAGATTTATATATTTAAATTTTATTAAATATAAAGTCCTTATTTTAAATTGTATGTATCTGAGCTCACATACATATTATAGCTTTAGGTATGGCACATTATCGGTTAAGGAACTCTTAGGCTTAGCTCAGCAGCAAGACGCATGGGCACTTCCCATAACAGACATCAATAATACCTCCGGGTGCATCGACTTTGCTCGTGAGGCCCCAAATTTTGGCATTAAACCCATTGTGGGGATCGATTTCCGTAATGGTATGAGGCAAGAATATATCGGGTTGGCACATAATATGGAGGGCTTTTATGAGTTAAACGTATTCCTTTCACACCATCTAGCCGAAAACATACCCTTTCCTCTTGGTGCCCCAAACTTTAAGCATGCGTTTATTATTTATCCTTTTCGAAAAATGCCTCAAATAAATTCTTTGGGCATGTATCACTATATTGGTGTTAGCATAAGGGAGCTGGATAAATTGAGGTTCGTACAAAAAAATCTATCTCACAATAAAATTGTATTGCTTGAGCATTTAAGTTTTAGTAGCAAAAGGAGCATAAATATGCACCGCTTGCTTCGAGCCATCGACAATAACGTATTATTGAGTAAATTAGGTGTAGAAGAGCAGGAAAAC
The DNA here is from genome assembly GCA_030430325.1 of Bacteroidia bacterium. GTDB lineage: Bacteria > Bacteroidota > Bacteroidia > Cytophagales > Cyclobacteriaceae > JAUIFR01. The sequence continues at coordinate 7,208 of JAUIFR010000147.1, forward strand.
GAAACAGCTATATATCAGTCCACAAATTACATTCAGCAGCAATTAAAAAATTATCCGGCCATATTACACAATACAAAAGAAATTTTGGAGGCTTGTACCATTGATTTTGAGATGGGGATTAACAAAAATAAGGGGGTATTTAGTTCTGGTGAACAAGCGGATATTGAATTGCTTCGCAAACAAACCATGAAAGGTGCGCAGAAGCGATATATAGTATTAAACCCAAACATAGTAAATCGCATAGAAAAGGAGCTTGAAATTATCGTAAGGCTTGGGTTTACATCATACTTTTTGATTAATTGGGATATCGTAAATTATGCTATGCATAAGAATTACTTTTATGTGGGGCGTGGAAGTGGTGCAAATAGTATTGTGGCTTACTGCCTCTTCATTACAGATGTTGACCCGATTGATTTAGATTTATACTTTGAGCGTTTTATCAACCCGTATCGCAGCTCCCCCCCAGATTTCGATATTGATTTTTCGTGGAAGGACCGTGATGACATTATTACTTATATTTTTCAAAAACATACCCCTAATCATACGGCCTTGCTTGCAACTTATAGTACGTTTCAAGGTAAAGCGATATTACGTGAATTAGGCAAGGTGATGGGTATACCAAAAATAGAAATTGAACACCTTATCTATACCCAAAAGGCACAAAATAAGATTCAGCAACTCGTACTGACATATGCGCTGTGTTTGCAGGGTTTTCCTAATCATCTTAGCATTCATGCAGGGGGCATTCTCATTTCTCAGAAGTCGATATATAATTATTCTGCCACTCAGATTCCACCCAAGGGCTACCCAATTGTGCAGTTTAGTATGCTTGAGGCGGAGGATTTAGGCTTATATAAATATGATATATTGAGCCAGCGAGGACTTGGACATATCAAGGATACCCTAAAACTGATCGAAAAGCGTAAAAGTGTAAAAGTAGATATTCGTAATATTCGCATTCTCAAAAACGACCCGGATATCAAAGACCTCATTCGAGGTGCTTCAACGATAGGGTGTTTCTATGTAGAGTCACCTGCCATGCGCATGCTGCTTACAAAACTTGAGGCGGATACCTATCAAGGGCTAGTGGCTGCAAGTTCGATAATTAGGCCTGGGGTTGCCAAATCAGGAATGATGCGAGAATACATTTTGAGATTTAGGGATCCGTCTAGACGTAAAAGCGTTCATCCCAAAATAGATGAGCTCATGAAAGAAACCTATGGTGTAATGGTTTACCAAGAAGATGTGATTAAGGTGGCCCATTATTTTGCAGGCCTAAGTTTGGCTGAGGCAGATATTTTGAGAAGGGGGATGTCAGGTAAGTTTCGGCAGCGTTCCGAATTTCTTAAAATTAAACATAAATTTTTTGAAAATTGTCAGCAGAAAGGCTATGAACAGGGAGTTGTAAAAGAAATTTGGCGACAAATCGAAAGTTTTGCTCACTATTCCTTTTCAAAGGGGCACTCAGCTTCTTATGCGGTTGAAAGCTACCAAAGCCTTTATCTAAAAGCACATTATCCTCTTGAGTTTATCGTTGCAGTGATTAATAACTTTGGGGGTTTTTACAGAACAGAGCTTTATATTCATGAAGCACGCATGAATGGAGCAAATATACAACCACCTTGCGTAAATTTAAGTGTACGACTCGCGTCCATTCAAGGTGAAAACATCTATCTGGGGTTCAACTTATTAAAAAGTCTCAATAAAAATACCATCGATGCAATAATTAATGAAAGAGAGCAGAATGGACCCTATCGTAATTTTCAAGATTTTATAAAGCGAGTGTCATTGAGCCTTGAGCAACTAAAAATACTCATACGGGCAGGGAGTTTTCGATACACAAGTGTCGGCAAAAAAGAACTCTTATGGGAAGCACATTTACATAAAAAAAAGAGTAAAACTAGTTCTTCACAATTATTTGTAAGTGAGCCTAAACCACTTGTGTTACCAGAGCTTGATTACCAAAAGGTGGAGGATGCTTTTGATGAGCTAGAATTGTTTGGCTTTTCATTATGTAGCCCGTTTGAAATGCTAAAAGACCCATTGCCTTCAGGGAGGTTATTTGCCCATCGGCTTAAGCAAATGCTTCAAAAATATATATTTGTAGTTGGATACTTGGTTCATATAAAAACAACCAGTACATCGAACCACAAAAAAATGCATTTTGGAACATTCATTGATGAAAAAGGTTATTTTATTGATACCGTACATTTCCCTCCCTCAGCAAAAAAATATCCATTTCGTGGGCCCGGGTGTTATGAACTACAAGGTAAAGTAACAGAGG
>JAUIFR010000148.1 GCA_030430325.1 Bacteroidia bacterium
TTCAGTCTTATATTCCTCAAATGAAAGAGACTTTAGCCAAGGTGATGCAAATTGAAACTAATGACATTTCGATCAAAGCTACAACTACCGAAAAATTGGGTTTAGTGGGACGAAAAGAAGGTGTTTCTGCTTATGCCAATGTATTGATTATGCGACAGTAAAATTCAATAAAATTTGCCGAATATATTCAAAAAAAGCATAAATTATGAATGAATTATGCAAAATTCGTGTAATTTGTATAAATGCCTTGCGTCATATTTTCAATGAATCGAATGGTGTTTTTTGAGCAGTAATTTTCCCAGTTTTGAAGCTCAGTGTAACCGTAAATAAACAAAAAATCTAAATCGAAAGCGCGTGCAGCTTCATAATCCGTGCTACTATCTCCAATAAATAGCGTAGGGCCTAATGAAGGATTGTCCATTATTATTTTTTTAATATTTCCTATTTTGGTAGTCGGGCTGCCGAGTATGCCCTTAAAGTACACCCGAAGACCCCTTTTTTCGAATATCTCATTGAGCTCGGTTTCCATACCACCCGATACCACCCATAAATTCATTTTTTGGTAATTTTTCTTCAAAAAATCCTCCATTCCCTTTGTAAATTTTGCTGTTAATAGCTTTTGCCTGCAAATATTTGAGAATTCCTGTAATAAATTTTGATAGGTAGTTTCGTTATAATCGTTAACAATATTATTTAGGAAATATTTGTACTTTTCGAAACGAGATACGCCACCATGGGCTTGGTGATAGCGAATGAATTCATCTACTTTTTCCTTAGGGTAGGCCGAAAGAGTTTCTTCAAAGGCTTCTGTTTTAATATTATTGGAGTCAAGGATTACACCATCACAATCCAAAAGTATCGTTTTGTATATCATATTGTTAAATTAAGTGTTGATGTTTAATTTACCAATTTTTTGGCCTTTTTTCGCAGCTTTCCAAACCAATAACTTAAATTTTTATCTGCGAGGATTTCCTCCAAATCGCGTATTCTTTTTTGAGCCAAAATTAGCTTTCTGGATAGCTCGTCCTCATGCGAATACCTCAAGTATGGATTGAAAGGATATAACTGAGGTGGTGAAAAAGCCGGAGCCAAGTTTTGATGGCCCTGTGTATGAATTTTTGCAGGGTAATTCACTTTTTGGCCTTGTTTTTTGGCTTGTTGAGCATGTTGCACCATCTCCATGATGATTTCTGCCGAAATTTTAGCCGAATCACCTATATGACTCAATGCATCATGCAGCAAATATTCTTGATGGAAACATAATACCGGGTCGGTGTTTAAGAGGGAGTTCACCGTGCTTTCAATTTGCATACTGTGTGTTATGCGCCATGCCGCATCAAAAAAGTTAGGGCAATTTGAATAATCAGCAATGGCAGTAGGTTTACCCATTATCATACTTTCATATGTCACCGTTGATGGTTGGGTAATAACGGCATCAGCATCTTGAATGAGCTCGGCAAGGCTGGCTTCGTTAGAGTTTATAAAAGTGAATGGTAGTACCTCACCAATGTTTTTTCTAATTCTCCAAATCGGCTGAAAGCTCTTATTTTTTTCAAAAAAAGTATGGAGATCTGTGAATAATTTGATGCAATCATCTTTCTGATTTTTATCATATCCTGGGGTGTTCGCAGAGAGAATAAGGATCTTTTTCTTTTTATTTGAAGTTTTTGGGATTAGTTCAATACGTTTGTTTGCATATGGGTCCAGCCGAGCCATGCCGGTTACCTCGCATTTTCCCTCATTTCCCCATGCAGATAGAATTCTAGCCGTTGAAATTCCCGGACAAAAAACCTTATCGGCTACAACAGGTTGGTAAATAGAAACACTATTTCCTTGGCTCCACTTTGGGTTTAAATATTGGTGTTTCCATTCCAAAAACCCATCCATAATTAAAATGGTCGGGATGCCTTCCTCTTGAGCTTGCTCAATAACTTGTTGTATATGATGTGTCCAGTCAGCCAAAAATAATAGTGTGACGGGGTTATGTGCCTTAATTTGTTGCCAATCAGGCGTACGCAAAAAAATAAGTGGATAGGTGAGGTATTTGGCTAATGGTTTGAAATAGCTGTCACGATCCGGTGTTAGGGCAATGATATTCATAGTTTTTGAGCGGCTTCTTTATCACAAAAAATGGTAATGGGGTTCTTAAAATGCTTAAAAATATACTGTACGGGATACTTTTTTGGTTCGTATTGATCAGATAAACACTTTTTTAGGATTTCTGCCTTTTTTTTCCCTGTTACGATAAACGCAATTTGGCTCGAGCTCATTATGTATCCAAACGATAATGAAATACGCCCGAAAAGTTCATTTTCATTTTTAATATGGACCACTAGTTTACTATCATTATTTAAATAATAACTTCCGGGAAAAATGGCAGCAGTATGGCCATCAAGGCCTATGCCTAATACAGCTAAATTTGGTTTACCAATTTCTTGAATGAATTTTTCATTATGATCAATATCCTCTTTCATAAATCGGAAGAAGTTAATCAAATCGGGTTTTTGCGTAGCTTTTATTTTATTAATTAAATTAACAATGATATTACCTTGGTTTGAAATGGCATCATCAATTGGAACGATCTTTTCATCGGATAATAATATAGTAGTATTGTTCCATTCTTCAATCAGTTGACTTAATTTGTTGAAAAAGTGATTGGGGGTCTTACCTCCAGGTAGCACGTATAATCGCCTATTACTTTTAAGATGAATGCCATTAAAGTGTTCGGCAGCCATTTCGGCTAGTTCTTCTTCACTATCACTAACTTTGATGGAAATATTATTCAAAACCTTTGTGATCATACTTGGAAGGATTTGCTTGATTGCTTTATACTTTTAATATTAGAGGTGATCTTATCCAAAATTAATGTTTTAATATCATCCATTTTAACTTTTATGTTTTTAGCAATGTTTGGTGTTAAAATCACATGCTCAAACCTTTTTAAGCTCCTACGACTAGTTGTTTCATAGGCATCAAGGCCAGCTCCCAGGATTTTTTTTGTAAGCAGGGCTTCTTCTAAATCACGATGATTAACTAGATTTTTATGTTCTGTATTAATTAAAATAATGGGCCAGTTTAGTTGATTAATAAATTTTTTATTGATGATCTGATAGTTTTCAGTTGTTGCTTTGCTATGAAGGCTAATAATCTGTGCTTCTCTTTTTATATCTTCCAAATTAGTTGTACTAATTATGTTCGAGTCTTTTGGTTGACTATCAGGGTCAAATACAAGTACATGACAATTAAATGCTAGCAATATATTGGATAATATTTTGGCTGATTTACTCCAGCCAATAAGGCCAACTGTTTTGTTTTTTAATAAACTATTGAATGGTTTTTCTTTAAAACCTTTTGGTTGCCAGGTTATGTTTTTGAGGCAGCCAAGTATGAGCGCCATTGTATGTTCAGCAACAGCATGTGATAGCACAGATGATAGGTCAAACACCATGATATTTTTCTTTTTTGCCAGTGATTCTTCTGTTTGATTTAACATAAAATCAGTGCAAAATATCAACTTTAATTGTTCGCAGGAACGAATAAGTTCTTTAGAATAGTTTTGTTGGTCAATAATCAGAAATTGAGATCTAGTTAAAAATTGAATTTCTTCTTTTTGAACCAGAGGTTGAGTTAGATCAATATGCTGGGCATTAATCCCAAATAGCTTTAGCTCTGATTCAATGTTTAGTTGCTTGTGATTTACTATACAAATGGATGCTTTCATAATTAAAAATAATAATTTTCGGTAACTGGAAGAGGCATTTGTTGCTCAATAGCCTTTTGTTCCATATCAATAAAATAATCCCTGTTTTCTTGCCAATATTGTGCGATTGCCATATCCAAAAAGGATCGAATATTTCGACCGCCAATCCAAGGTCGGATGATGGGCTTTACATGTTTTCCCATCCACCACCATGGAGCTGGTCCTTCTTTTTTATTAATGGTTTCCTTTTTAAAACACCAAATTCCTTGGTCATAAAAATAGGCTACCGGATAGCTCTTTCTATTTGTTGAAAGGTCCTCTGGTTTGTTTTCCCATGAATTTAGCCAGCCATCATTAATTTTTAGGGCTCTGTATGGGTGATCATCAACTGACTCCCAAACGGTCATCACGGAGTCTGCTTTATCGTCAAGGGCAAGCACCTCATTGGCTTGATCGATTACTTGAGGGTATATCATCACAGCGTTACCCAATAATACAGTTACCTGCCTCAATTCGGGGTGTAATTTATGGATATAATTTACGTCATACTCAATAATCTTACCTTGATTGATATTATCCTTACAAAGTTCCCTAGGTCTATTTATGATTTCACAGCCTAACTCATAGGCTAAATCCGCGATTTGGTTACAGTCCGTATCGACAAATACTTTTTGAATGGTGTCTGCTTGTAGTGCTGCCTCTATAGGATAACGTACCAGCACTTTTCCCAGTAAGGGATAGCGATTTTTTTCACGGATTGAGTTACTTGCTTTTCGTGCATTAATTACAGCTACATTCATAATAATTTAATTCTAAAAAATTGATGTGGAGGTAATTTTACTCAATTATCTCGGCATGAAGTAACTGTTAGATGAATAAACGTAACATGTGTAAGATTAATCTCCTAAATAAATCCCTGTAATTTTAGTTTGGATATCGAATAGATTCAAGAAACCAAAAATGAATAAACTTTACCTCTTTGGCATAGTTCTGAAGATATAATCCCACAGTGGTGTAGAAACACCAAATGCTCGCTCATGATCCTTATAATGGTGGATACCATGATTGACCCATAGCGCCTTAAATATATTACTAGGTGGTTGCCAAGCATGTACGATAAAATGCACAAATAAATAAGCAGCATAGCCTACAATAAAACCAGGTAAAAATGCGTATGTGTAGTCTCCCATTATTAGCTGGAACAAAAAGAACAAAATTGTGGCAATAGTAAGGCTAACAAGTGGTGGCATGGCTAATCGGTCCTTGTCTTTCGGGTATTCATGATGTACACCATGAAAATTATACTGTATCTTCTCCTTGATTTTGGTATTGGTATTCATATGAAATACATACCTATGCATGAGGTATTCTACAAGTGAAAACACAAGCCAACCTGCTATAAATACAGTTATAATGGTGTAAATCTTAAAATTTGATCGTGTAATGGCAATATATAATAATCCAATTGCAATGCCTACAAATATAGTGATAGGTACAGCCACATGTGTTCTAGAAAGCCTCTCAAGTACTGGGTTATTAAAAATGACTTTTGTCCCGGTGTGGTTTGGTTTAATTGATTTGATTTGACTCATATTTTTCAATGGTTTGGCAAACTAACATGTAAATATAACTGGAACATTAGTTTTATAAAAGTAAGAGACGATTTTCTTGATGAAAGAAGATATTTTCTACCAGAAATTTTGCAAGATTTTAGTTTGCTTCATGGGGGGATTGTGTGTATTATGCAATATAAAATGCAAAAAGCGAAATATATTAATTATATATGATAAAATTTAAATTTAAACTATAATATATTGTAAAAAAGGAATTTTTGGGACCGGAAGCAATTTATGCATGGGCATAAGCGTTTTATATTAAATATATGGTAAAAATACATTGTTGTGTGTAATTCTTTCATATTGAGTAATTGATAAATTTGATGATATTGCTAAAATATTTTGTTAAAAAATGAAAAAATCTTGCACATGTAAGGTTTAGCTAGATTATTCATTTGATTTGAGATAGATTTATATTTATTTGTATATTGCGCGGATATTAGGATAAATTTGCTTTTAATTGTCCTTCATTTGTGCTAAATTATTAAAGGTTAGGAGTAAACAATACGTATGTAGCATTGTTTACCTAATTACAAACTGAGGTTGATTTATTGATTTAATGAAAATTTTCTTTTAAAGTTAATAATCAGGCCAAAGTAAAAAAATTTGACTTAGGGAGTTACTTTTTGCCCCTAAAGGGTATTAAGTATAAATAGTAAGTCAATTTAGTATATTATTAAAAGAAAAGAAATTGGATTTCAACGCACCCAAAGTAATAAGGAGGAACCCATGAGAAATTTACAAACCACCAGTAATTTAAGGCATGTATTCAGTATATTGATCGCATTGCTAATGAGTTTTGCGGCACTAGCAATTGAGGATTGTACCAATCAGATAGATGATGACGGAGATGGCTATGTGGATTGTTATGATATTGCCGATTGTGGCTGTCAAGAAGATGATGACGAAAATACCTGTGATTGTTTCGGGTTTTTTGTCGGAAATGATGGCTGTGTAACGGATGAGCCAGAGGATTTTCCATTTAATATTACCGAAATGTGGTCGTCAGACCCTCAAACCTCTCAAACAATGGCCCGAATGGCTGTAGGTGATATAGACAATGATGGTCTTACAGATGTTGTGACTTTTAATTTGCGTCCACCTCAAAATAATAATCAGGGATCAGATACACCTGTTATGATTTATGTTTTAAATGGTGCTGATGGTACACAGAAAGGTTTAGCTATGCCGAAAATGATCAGCTCTGATGATTTTACATCTGCCGAAATTAGACATGATTTGGCCATTGCAGATACAGACGGAGATGGTTTTGGTGAAATATATGTAGCTGCTAATAATTTTATAATAAAACTTGATCACAACCTTAATACTGTTTGGGAGCATGATTTGAATTTACATCCCGATAGTCCAGATGAATTTCCCGGTATTATTGGGCTTGCGGACTTTGATGCGAATGGTACGTCAGAGATTTATTATCGGAATGAGATTATAAAAGCAGGTGATGGTCAAGTCTTGTCACCAGGTTTTGGAAATTGGGATCCAGCTGTATGTTATGGTTCAGTAGCCTATGATATTTTGGATGTAAATGATCCAGGTTGTGATGGTAACTGTGACGGCTTAGAGCTTATCGTTTGTGATAAAATATATGCGGTTAATACTAGTGGAAATAACTGGTCATTAATCGAAGTTCGTGATATTAACTCAAATGATGTAAACCCTCCCCTGGGGCCAGGTGAATTGTACCGACCAAAGGCATATATTGTTCCAGGTGATGATTGGACTTATTCTTCAGCAAGTATTGCGGACTTTAATGGAGATAGCTATGTGGATGTATTAATGGTTGGTGGTAAGGGCTCTCAATATGGCGAAACATCTGTTTATTATTGGGATGTCCATAATGGTAAAGTATCCATTTTTGACCCTGTAGATTACAATTGGCCAAAGGGTGGGGGGCGAATTAATATTGCCAATTTAGATAATATTGATGATGATCCTGAATTGGAAGCAACATTAGCTACAGGAGATCATTTGTTTATCATTGGTCTAGACGATCAAGAAGAATTAGAAGAAATTGCACGCATTCCTGTTGTAGTCAATAATTCAGGCGTCAACTCAAGTTCTGTCTTTGATTTTAATGGAGATGGTGCAGCAGAGATTGTCTATCGAGATCAGGAGAACTTATTTATAATTAATGGAGGTGGATATGAGGATTTTCCAGTAGGTCATAAGCTTTTTACTATACCAGTTAAATCAAGAACTGGTATCGAAATGCCTATTGTAGCTGATATTAATAACGATGGTGCTACCGAAATTATCATTCCTGCTATGAGTCCTAATTTTCAGCAAATTGATAATTACACACATACTTTTTATGGACTAGTGAAAGCATACAAATCCATAGGGGAACCATGGGTAGCTGCACGTAAAGTTTGGAACCAACACGGTTATCATGGTACGAATGTTGGTGTGAATGGAGATAACCTGCGTATACCAGCAGTGATGCAAAGTATTGCTACTGAATTTGAAAACGATTGTAATTATGAGTATCCGTTTAATTCTTTTTTAAATCAACTTCCCATTTTAGATACATTAGGGTGCCCCATCTTCCCATCACCGGATTTTACTTTTCAGGGTGATATAAATTATGATCAGCCGATCTGCCCAGAGACAAACTTTACGGTAAGTTTCCAAATTATTAATAATGGAAATACAAAAGTAGATGGCAAGATATCTGTGAGTTGGTACTTAAACGTCGATCCAAATATTGACAATTCGGGCTATATGGGCACCGAGACATTTGAGATTAATCAAGATGATGATGACCAAATTACAGACATTAGTTTTGAGGTAATTGGGCCGGTAGATCTCACCAGTTATACCCTTTATATTCGACTTAACGATCCGCCATCTGATGATATTTTGGAATGTGACGAAACGAACAATACGACTTCCATTAAAATTGAGCTGGAGCCTTTTGAATTATCAAAAAATATAATAAAGCCTCATGAAGAGTGCGAACCACTTTTAGTAGGTAACGGACAAGCACAGGTATATGTGGCGGGCCAAAATTTAGCGAATTTTACTTTTAGTTGGTTTACCGATAAAGACCTTACTATACCATATGGTAATCCGAATACAGGGCACACTAGGCTTGATTTATTGCCAGGTACATATTATGTAACTGCCGTATATAATAATAATCAAATTCAATGTGCTGCGGCTGATACCATAGACGTTTTAATAGGTAGTAAACAACCACCTCTGGTTGATGGCAAGGTAGTGTTGGTTGGTCAGCCGGGTGGACCTGATCCCCCAAAAGAATGTGATGGTTTGGGTTTTATTAATAAAGTGCATTTGCAAATTTTTGATGAAAACCTCAATCAATATGTCACCGTTGGTGAAGGAAAATATGGAGGTACGCCTGATAAACCTTATCTATTTGAATGGTTTGATGGTCAAACAAATATTTACAATGGTGTGCATAAACATACCGATATTGAATTACCTCCTGGTACATATGATGTCGATGTCACTAATGTACTAACTGGTTGTATTGTTGGTTCAGGCCAGTTTACCATTGGCCCACCAGATGTTGTATATCCAGTACCTAGTGCTATAATTATTGATGTACAGTCTTGTGTGAATTTAGAAACGGGTGAGATTCATGCCTATGTAGATGAGGGAAACAATGTGCATAATGCAGCTGAAGTTGATTATACGTTTAAGCTATTTGCTGGACATAATCCACAAGATGTAGATCAGTTGGAGCCACCTTTGGTAGAAGTACAATTTATTGATAATAATTCATATAAACGATATTATGAATTAGCAGCTGGTCTATATAGCCTTGTTGTAATCGATGAAGGGAATAATTGTGGTTCTATTGATACGCTTAAATTAGAAATATTGAAAGCGCCTAAGCCTGAAATTACGAATATCGTTCCCACATCCCAAACCTCTTGTAATGATGATGCACCAAATGGTGAACTACAGGCAGTTATTGATGGGGATGTGGCGGATTATTCGTTTGAGTGGAGACTCAATGCGACCATATTAATGGAAGATGGCGACAATAATGGAGCAGTACAAGGAGCTA
>JAUIFR010000149.1 GCA_030430325.1 Bacteroidia bacterium
TGCGCTTAATGTTAAGTCTTTTCCATTTTCTATTTCTTTTAACGTTGGATTAAAAAATGGAATCACCGTTAACATACATGCTGTAAAATATAGTGTAAATAAAATTGCATTTTTAATTAAACTTAGTAAATGGCGTACAAAAGCTAGTGATAATTGTAGGCCTATTTTAATGCTTGGATAGCTTATTGCTAAATTAGCAGATTGTTTTACAGCAATATGGTGCTCATGCTGATTTGCTTTTTTTAAGTTTTCTATTTTTGCATCTATAAAGTCATGTAGTTTTAGATAAGACATTTTACCACCTTTTATTCTATTTATATTATGTTTTTAATATCAGCGCATGATAAACAGAAAAAAAGCCAAAATGCAACTTTTATGATGATAATTTATGATAAGCTTTATTAATAATATCAATGCTCTTATGGATATCTTCTTGGGTAGTAAATCTGCCAACACATAGCCTTATCGCGCTTTTAGCTAATTCATCAGATATGCCAATGGCTTTTAATACGTAGGAACTTGTGTTACTTGATACGGCGCAAGCTGACATAGTTGATAGTGCTAGTTGATTTAGTTCTTCTAATAATGCTGCGCCATCTACTCCCTCTATACTAAAATTAATTATCCCTGAAATTGAATGTGCAAAATCACAGTTAAGTTTGATATGCGTAAGATTTTTAATTCCTGTCCAAAGTTCATCACGTAAATATTTTATTCGTTTTTGTTCCGTTTCACGAAGATTTTCGCTAATTTTAAATGCTTCTGCCATTCCAGCAATTTGTTGGGTTGGCATAGTTCCAGATCTTATCCCTTTTTCTTGTCCACCGCCATAAGTTTGGGCTTCAATTCTTACGCGAGGTTTTTGTTGGATGTACAATGCTCCTATGCCTTTTGGTCCGTAATTTTTATGTGACGAAAGGGACATCAAATGTACGTTTAATTCTCCAAGATTTATTGGGAGTCTGCCTGCGCTTTGTGCCGCATCAACGTGAAAAATTATGCCTTTTCCAGATAAAATATTGCCTATTTCATGGATGTTTTGAATGCAGCCAATTTCATTATTAACATGCATAATTGAAACTAAAACTGTATCATCACGGATTGTTGATTTTAATTCTTCAAGATCTAAAAGACCATTTGTCATGGGTTTCAAATATGTGACTTGATATCCATCTTTTTCAAGTTTTTCAAAAGCAGCCAAACAAGATTTATGTTCGGTTTGCATGGTGATTAAGTGTTTTCCTTTTCTACTATAAAATTTAGCAGCGCCTATAATTGCTAGGTTATTAGATTCTGTTGCGCCAGAGGTAAATATAATTTCATCTGCTTCTGCTCCGATTGTTTGAGCTATTGTTTCGCGTGATTCAGCAATAATCGTAGCGGCTTTTTGCCCATATATATGTTGTATAGATGATGCGTTACCAAAGTTAGAGTCGAATCCCATACAATCTAACATTTTAGGGATAACTTTTGCGTCTATTGGCGTAGTTGCCATGTAATCAAGATAAATTGGGAGTTTAGTCATAATTAGTTTATTGATTTTTCGATTGATTTTAATATACCACGTAAGATATTAATTTCTATACTTTCAAGTTGAGCTCGATTAAAAAGTCTTTTTAATTTTTGGATAATACGCTTGTGATTTTCTGGTTTAAGAAATTCAACTTTGGTTAATACCTTCTCTAAATGTGTGTAAAAATTATCTAAATCTTCATGTGCGGCCAAAGAGTTTTGTTTGGTTTGCACATTTACTGTTGGAGATAAAAGTTGCATGCGTAATTCATAACAAATAATTTGCACTGCTTGTGCTAAATTTAAAGAGCTAAATTCATGGTTACTAGGAATATTAATATGATATTGAGCATGTAATAATTCTTCATTAGTCAGGCCTGCATGTTCACGACCAAAAATAATTGCAACTTTAGTTTCATCATCAAATGTGGCAACATAATTTGCAAAATCTCTTGGCATGAAGCCAGGTAAAGATATATCTCTTGGGCGAGCACTAGTGGCAAATACTAGCTTTGAGCCTTGCAAAGCTTCACTTAGAGAATTAGTTATTTTAGCATTAGTTAATAAATCATCAGCGCCAGATGACATATCATGAGCTTGATGAAATGGGGTTAAGTTTGGGTTAACCAAATATAAATTTTCAATCCCCATGTTTTTCATCGCCCGACAACTCGCCCCAATGTTACCAGGGTGAGTTGTTGCGACTAATACTATTCTAATTTGGCTTAATTTCATTTATTAAATACTAATTTATTATCTTTTACCGTGATTGTTATCTTATCTCCAGCTTTAAAGTGCCCTTGTAAAAGAGCTTCGGCAAGAGGGTTTTCTAATTTTTGCTGAATAGTTCTTTTTAAAGGACGCGCTCCATAGACAGGATCGAAGCCATTTTCTGCCAAGAAATCAATCGCTTCTTTTGAGATATCAAGCGTAATATCTTGCGTATTTAAGCGTTTTTCAAGATGAGCTATTTGAATTAATGAAATCGCACCTATTTGCTCTTTGGTTAAGGCATGAAATACAACACACTCATCAATTCGATTTACAAATTCAGGTCTGAACTCTTGACCAACCATCTCCATTACTGCTGATTTGATTTCTTCATAGCTATTTTTAGTTCCCATTTCTTGAATAAGATTTGAACCTAAATTTGAAGTCATGACAATAACGGTATTACGAAAATCAACAGTACGTCCCTGGCCATCAGTTAAGCGACCGTCATCTAATACTTGTAATAAAATATTAAATACATCACGATGCGCTTTTTCTATTTCATCTAATAATAATACGGAATAAGGTCTCCTACGTACAGCTTCAGTTAAATATCCGCCTTCCTCATAACCAACATAGCCAGGAGGCGCACCAATTAAGCGTGCCACAGAATGTTTTTCCATAAATTCAGACATATCGATTCGTACCATTGATTCTGCACTATCGAAGAGGAATTCTGCAAGAGATTTACATAATTCAGTTTTACCAACACCGGTTGGGCCTAAAAATAAGAAAGAACCAACAGGGCGGTTAGGGTCAGATAGTCCTGATCTAGAACGCCTAATAGCATTTGCGACTGCGTCAACGGCTTCATTTTGGCCGATTAAGCGTTTATGAAGTACCTTTTCCATGTTTAGGAGCTTCTCTTTTTCTCCTTCAAGCATTTTGGCAACAGGAATGCCAGTCCATTTGGAAACAATTTCTGCCACTTCATCTTGTGTTACTTTATTGCGCACAAGCTTGGTTTCTGTTTCATTGTTTTTAGATGCATTTGCTAATTTTTTTTCTAAGTCTGGAATAATTCCATATTGGATTTCAGACATTCTACCTAAATCACCGGCGCGTCTAGCTGTTTCAAGCTCGGTTTTAGCATTTTCTAATTCTTCTTTGATATGACTTGTCCCTTGAAGAGATGCTTTTTCTGACATCCATAATTCATTTAGATCGCTATATTTTTTCTCAAGTTCGTTAATATTAGTTTGGAGATCTTCTAGGCGTTGTTTGGAAGCTTCATCACTTTCTTTTCTTAAGGCTTCACGCTCGATTTTGAGTTGGATAAGTCTTCTGTCTAACTTATCTAAGCTTTCTGGTTTAGAATCAATTTCCATGCGAATTTGACTGCCAGCTTCATCAATCAAGTCAATAGCTTTATCTGGTAGTTGGCGATCAGTAATATAACGGTGCGATAAAGTTGCGGCTGCAACAATTGCTGGATCAGTTATTTCTATACCATGATGGATTTCATAGCGTTCTTTAAGACCTCTTAAAATCGCAATAGTATCTTCAACGTTTGGTTCATCAACTAAGACCTTTTGAAAACGTCTTTCAAGTGCCGCATCTTTTTCAATATATTTACGATATTCATCTAAAGTTGTTGCGCCAATGCAGTGTAATTCACCACGAGCAAGGGCGGGCTTTAACATATTGCCAGCGTCCATTGCACCTTCAGCTTTACCAGCTCCTACCATAGTATGTATTTCATCAATAAATAGGATGATTTGGCCTTCTTGTTTGGCCAAATCATTTAATACAGCTTTAAGCCTCTCTTCGAATTCACCACGATATTTTGCTCCGGCAATTAATGCTCCCATATCAAGTGATAATAATCGTTTGTTTTTAAGTCCTTCTGGAACTTCATTATTGACAATTCTATTTGCCAGACCTTCAACTATAGCGGTTTTACCAACACCTGGCTCGCCAATTAATACAGGGTTATTTTTAGTTCTCCTTTGTAAAACTTGAATGGTGCGACGAATTTCATCATCACGTCCAATTACAGGATCTAATTTACCCATCTCAGCTTTGGCAGTTAAATCTTGAGTGTATTTTTCTAAAGCTTGTCTTTGTTCTTCAGCATTAGGATCAGATACTTTTTCACCTTTGCGTAAGTCATTGATTGCCTTATCAATGGCTTTTTCGTTTACACCAGAGTTTTTAAAAATTTTAGCAAGGGAGCCATTTTCAGTAAAAGCTGCAAGGATGAATAGCTCGCTAGATATATATTGATCTTGACGATCACGTGCCAATTTGTCTGTAATATTTAAAATTTTATTTAAACTGTTAGAAATGTGTATTTCCCCAGCATTACCAGATACTTTTGGAAATTTATCAATAGCTTCATCTAATAGCACTAATAATTCTGGTACATTCGCCCCAGATTTAGTAAGTAAAGGTCTACAAGTTCCGCCTTCTTGCTCGAGCAGAGCTTTCATTAAATGCTCTGGTTCAATAAAGTTGTTTTCTTGACCAATAGCAATAGATTGTGCATCAGCAATAGCCATTTGAAATTTAGAGGTAAGCTTATCCATTCTCATTTTTTATACTCCTCAAATTTAAACTTTAGGGTCTTTAAATAACATTGTATATGCAGTAAGATGGGGATTATTTTAAATAAAACAAGTAATTAATATGGAACAATCACTAAATGCAGAAAATAATTCTCAAGCTTTGCTAACAAAGATTGTATCTGAATATTTTAAAGAACAAAAACGTAAGCGTCGCTCGCGTTGGTTTAAACGGATAGTTTTTTTTCTTATCATAGCTTTTCTAATTGGCATCGCAAGTCTTGATCGTATGGAAGATGCGGCTAATAAAATTAAACCACATGTTGGCTTAATAGATATCAAAGGTGAGATTATGGATACACCACAGATGTCAAGCTCGGATATATTTATGAAAAGTTTGACGTCTGCCTATGAAAACAAAGGATTAAAAGCGTTGATTTTACGCATTGATAGTCCTGGAGGTAGTCCTGTTCAGGCTGATTATATGTATAATGCGGTGCGTTATTTTAAAAAGAAATATCCAGAAGTTAAAACATACGCCGTATGCGTAGATTCTTGTACTTCTGCTGCATATTATGTGGCAAGCGCAGCCGATGAAGTTTATGCAAATCAAGCAAGTATTGTTGGCTCAATTGGGGTTGTTTATAATGGTTTTGGTTTTGTTGGTGCCATGGAGAAGTTTGGTATTAGTCGGCGTTTAAAAACTTCAGGTAATAACAAAGGTTTTATGGACCCATTTTCTCCTGAGAATCTTGAGCAAGAAAAAGATTTAATGGTAATGTTAGATTTAATTCATGATAGATTCATTAAACAGGTTAAAAAAGGCCGTGGTAATCGCCTAAAATCTAATGATGAATTATTTTCAGGCTTAGTCTGGACTGGTACGCAGGCTAAAGAATTAGGCTTAATTGATGGTTTCGCCAGTAGTGGGCAGTTAATGAGGGATATTATTAAAGTAGAAACAGCCGTAGATTATACTGAAAAACATAGCTTTATCGAGCGTTTTGCTGGGAGATTAGGTTCATCAATGATTAGCCAAATTCCAGAAACATTGGGTATGCGTCAGGCCTTTAAGTGATATGGTTAATATTACAAGCGTAAGTTTTGCTGATTTAAAATCTCCTTTGCCAGTAAGGCCTGCAGATTCACATAAACATATGTTTGGCCATGTCGTAGTTATAGGAGGTGATTTTGGCATGCCAGGAGCTGTTAGAATTGCTGCCGAAGGAGCATTGCGCGTAGGTGCTGGTGTAGTTACTGTGATTACTCGCCCAGAACATGTTGCTCCAGTTGTAAGTGGACGTCCAGAGTTATTGTGTTATGGAGTTGATGAGAAATTTTCTTTAGATTCTATTTTAAAACGTGCAACAGTTGTGTTACTTGGTCCCGGACTTGGTACAAGCCAGTGGTCAGAAAATTTATTCGCGCAAATTATAGATTTATCTATACCTAAAATCATAGATGCTGATGGTTTAAACCTTTTAGCTAAAATTTCTAAGTTATATAAAAATAATTGGATTTTAACACCGCATCCAGGAGAGGCAGGGAGATTGCTTGGTGTAAGCGCACAAGAGGTACAAAACTCGCGCATAGATGTATTGCAAAAATTATATAAAAAATTTGGTGGAACCATAGTATTAAAAGGGCATGAGACATTAATTAGCTCGGATGGCGAGAATATTATAAAATCTACAGCCGGTAACCCAGGAATGGCAACAGCCGGTCAGGGTGATTTGCTTTCAGGAATAATTAGTGGCTTAGTTGCGCAGGGAGTAGACTTATTTAGAGCAGCTAAATATGGAGTTTTGTTGCATGCAAATGCCGGAGATAAAGCACTTGCCAGATTAAGAGCGGTTTCTGTGCTGGCAAGTGATTTGTTGGTGGAGATTATGCAGTTTTGATTTATTATCTTTTAGGTGATTTGGTATTTTTATTTTCAATAAACTGATCTAGCTCTTCTTTTATTAACCTTACGTTTGAGCGAAAACCTTTATCCCATAATTTTAATCTTGATTGACTAGTATTATCAGTCATATTTTTTAGTTCTTCTAATAACTTTTTAGCGTTATTAGGTTTAACTTCTATTAAATATGATCTCATTTTTTTCATTACTTGGATTTTCTGATTTTTTTGGCTATCTTTGTTTTTTAAGTCCTCAGGATGATTTGCAAGGTAAGAATCTATTTCTTTAATTAAATAATTTTTTACTGCTTGAGTTGCTTCGTTTATTTTTTTTATATTTTTCTTAGGATTTATAAGTTCTTCCTTTAGGTTATTAATTTTTATATTAAACTCAGTTGAAGGTTTCTTTTTGCTTATATTTTCAATTATATTGGCAATATATTTAAAAAGTACAAATATAGGAAAATTATAGTTAGTTGAGCTAGTAGTAGATTGTAAGTTTTCTTTTTTTGCAATTTCCTTTTTTAAAGATTTAATTAAAAGTGGGTAATAAGATGTATTTAATGCCGTTAGAGGAATATTCTTTCTCATTATTTTTTCTATTTCATCTATATTAGAATTAGGATTATTTTTCAAACTCTCAATGCAGTTATTTAAGTATACGGTATGTTTGTTACCACCAATTATAAAATGATCCCCCTCACCAATTGAAAATTGATCCCCTATTGTATTAACTAAATTCTCCATATTAAGAAAATGGAGGATATAAATGTTAGGAGAAATAGAGGTGTTAGAGTTATCAACGATGTATAAAACAGGTATGGGACTAAAAGAGTTATCAAGAAAGACAGGCCATTCAATAAATACTATACGTAAATATATAAGAGATAAAAAACCAATAGGTTATGTTATAAAAAGTTCTCGAGTCACTAAATTAGAACCCTATAAAAGCTACTTAAATATCCGTGTAAAAGAAGCACATCCTAATTGGTTACCAGCCACGGTATTATTTTTGGAGATAAAATCCATAGGTTATACAGGAGGTATTTCAACCTTAAGAAATTATCTTCAAAGTATAAAGCCAATGCCAAAGACAAGGCCATTAATAAGGTTTGAAACCGAGCCAGGTGAACAAATGCAAGTAGATTTCGCGGTTTTTAGTTACAAGAGACAAAGATATTATGCATTTGTTGCGGTATTAGGTTTTTCAAGACAGGCTTTTGTAAAATTTGTTGAAAATCAACAAATAGATACTTTAATTACTTGTCATGAAGATGCCTTTGAATATTTTGAAGGAGTCCCTAAAAATATTTTATATGACAATATGAAGACGGTAATTTTAAATAGAGATGTTTATGGTAAAGGTAAACATAGATTACATCAAAGTTTTTATGATTTTGCCAAGCATTATGGATTTGTACCTCGTATTTGCCAACCATATAGTCCTCAAACTAAAGGTAAAGTAGAAAGACTAATATCATATATACGTCATAGTTTCTACAATCCTTTTATAGCAGGAAAAGATTTTGTAAGTTTAGATATTTTAAATATTGCAGCAATTAACTGGCTAAATGATGTTGCAAATCACCGTATACATGCAACTACTAATGAAATCCCATATAAAAGATGGGCTTTAGAGAAGCCATATTTATTAAATATTCCTAATAATTACTCGACTAATTATGGGGTAATAAATAAGGCTCTCGAAAACCAAAATCACAGATATATAATGGAGCAAAATACCCATTCATTGCAACATAAATTATCTTTATATGATGCAATTTTGTCTGTAGGAGGTGTTTTATGACTCTTCAAGGACAACGCTTAGAAGCTTTGTGTGAACAGCTAGGCCTTTACAATATAGCTAGTTGTTATAATAACTTAGCACAAGTTGCAGCAAATCAAGAGCAATCTTATGTTGATTTTCTTGAAAAATTATTAGATGAAGAAAATAAGGGTAGAAAGTTAAAATCCAGACAAATGATGTTAAAAACAGCAGGATTACCTTATATCAAAACTTTAGAGCAGTTTGATTTGCAATATAATCCAGGGATACCACAAAAAGCAATCAAAGAATTATTTTCTCTTAGCTTTATTGAAAGGCATGAAAATATTGTACTTCTAGGTCCTTCTGGAATTGGTAAAACTCATATTGCTATAGCAATAGGTTATGCTGCAACTCAAGCTGGATTTAAAGTGAGGTTTTCAAGTGCCGCTGATTTACTGCTAAATATTGAAAATCAAGCTAAACAAGGAAAACTTAAAGATTGTTTGCGTAGAGTCTCTACTCACTCTAAGTTATTAATTATTGATGAGCTTGGATATTTACCAATTACTAGAGTGCAAGCAAATTATTTGTTTCAAATTGTTGCCCAACGATATGAAAAAGCATCGATTATCGTTACTTCTAATCTTAACTTCGGACAATGGGACCAAACATTGGCTGATGATAAAACTTTAACGGCTGCTTTACTTGATAGATTGCTACATCACGCTCATATATTACAATTTAAAGGCAATAGTTACAGATTAAAAAATAAATTTAAATCTGGAGTTATTAATAATGATAAGGAGGTAGAAAAAATAAGTTAGCTAAAAAATTTACGTTAGGGGGATCAATTTTTATTGGTGTTTTCTCTAAAGGGGATCAATTTTAAATTGGTGTTGACA
>JAUIFR010000150.1 GCA_030430325.1 Bacteroidia bacterium
CGTCAGGTTTTTAGTGCGATCATGGTCGTTGGAAATACCAATGAGAATCATCTCGGGCATAAAACCAACGTAGTAGGTCTCATGAACGGTATTAAGTGCAGGAAGCAAGACGTCACCATCTAATAGATAAACTACCGTGTATTCTCTTTGGCTCTCAGGGTTGTAGCCATTTGGCAGTTGAACGTAAATGGTTCGTGTTTCACTGAGGGTTTTGGAGTAAAGACTATCCTTTAAGCCTAGTTGTTGTAAATAGGTACTTTCTTTTTGTGCCAGTGCACAAAAGTGAATGAGCAAACTAGAAACAAGGATGTGTATGCTTCTTAAATTGCTGGTTGTTTTCATTTTCTTAATTTCTTTTTTGATGTTATTATCTTAAATGTTCTGGCAGCACTTCTCTACTGGCGTTCGCTGCGATTTCCATAATTCTTTTTTGTCTCGTTTCTTTTCTTTTAGCAGAAACCACCCAATACAAGAGCATCTTTTTAGTAGAGTTTGATAGTGCTTTGTAGTAGTCCTCTGCCTTTTCGGAATTTGCAAGTTCTTCTTTTAAATCCTCAGGAATATCAATGACATCATAGGTCATACCCTTATCATGCTCATTCCAAACAATCCCTTTATTTGTAATCAAGTCTACCACTCCCCTAAACTCATCCTCCGCTCCAATAGGTATTTGCAAAGGAATAGGGTTAGCACCTAATTTTTCTTTAATTTCATTAACGGCATTGAAAAAGTCCGCACCAGCTCGGTCCATTTTATTGACAAAACAGATTCGAGGTACGTTGTACTTATCAGCTTGCCTCCAAACAGTTTCGGACTGTGGCTCTACACCAGAAACAGCACAAAATAACGCTACTGCACCATCAAGTACACGTAATGAACGCTCTACTTCCACAGTGAAATCAACGTGACCTGGCGTATCGATAATATTAATACGATAATCTTTAGTATCAGCAGTTGCTTGTCCCTGAGATGTAGGGTATTTCCAGAATGTAGTTGTAGCAGCTGAAGTAATGGTAATACCACGCTCTTGCTCCTGCTCCATCCAGTCCATGGTAGCGGCACCATCATGCACCTCACCAATCTTGTGGCTTAGCCCTGTATAGTACAAAATACGTTCTGTAGTAGTCGTTTTACCAGCATCAATATGTGCCATGATGCCGATGTTCCTTAAGTACTTTAAATCTTTTTTGGCCATTTTATTTATTAGAATCTAAAATGTGAAAATGCTTTATTTGCCTCGGCCATCCGATGCGTATCGTCTTTTTTCTTGATAGAAGCTCCTTCACCTTTGGATGCAGCTAAAATCTCGGCTGCTAATCGATCAACCATGGTTTTTTCACCACGAGATCTTGCATAGGATATCAACCATTTAATACCCAATGATATCTTTCGATCAGGTCGAACCTCCATGGGTACTTGAAATGTTGCACCTCCAACTCTTCTACTTTTAACTTCAACAGCTGGCATTACATTGTTTAATGCCTTTTTCCATACATCTATACCAGATTCTTCAGACTTCTCACCTACAATATCAATAGCCTTATAAAATATGGTATATGATTTACTTTTTTTACCATCCTTCATGAGGTAGTTCACAAACTTGGTGACTAACGTATCATTGAATCTAGGATCTGGTAAGATTTCCCGTTTTTTCGGCTTTCCTTTTCTCATGTTAAATTAAATTACTGGATTACCTTATTTTTTATCTTTTGGTCTTTTTGCTCCGTATTTTGATCTACCCTGTAAACGGCCACTTACACCGGCAGTATCCTGAGCACCTCTAATTATATGATACCGTACTCCCGGAAGATCCTTTACTCTACCTCCACGTATCAATACTATTGAGTGCTCCTGTAAATTATGTCCCTCTCCAGGAATATAGGCGTTTACTTCCTTACCATTGGTTAAACGCACCCTTGCAACCTTACGCATGGCTGAGTTAGGTTTCTTAGGTGTAGTGGTATAAACCCTAGTACATACGCCCCTTTTTTGAGGGCATGCATCTAGAGCCGGAGACTTCGATTTTGACACCAAAGTCTTACGCCCTTTTCGAATTAATTGTTGGATAGTAGGCATTAACTTTAATATTTACATTTCATTTTTAGGAATGCAAAGGTATCAATTAATATGGTTAAAACAAATCCCTTTTTTAGAATATTTAAAAGAAATTAATTTATACAGGTAAAATATTGTAGCTCCGCTGAAACTGAACAACGCTGAGGAAATTTAATTAATGTGAAAGGAACGGGGTAATATAAACTACAAAATTAGCAGCATACCCTCTATTACCGGTGTTTTTTTCAATTAATAACTACACATTAAAAGGAGCATCATCATTAAAATTTTGAATGAATTTTGCTAAATTTAATCAAAATAAAAAAATACTAAATGAATTTAGCAAATTTTGATCAAAATATTAAGGCAAGTTAGTTGGCTACATCAGATAAAAATTTGATCCGCATAAGCCTAAGCTCCTCTTCCGTAGTATCTTCATCTTCAAACTCATCAAGGGCTTCGTCAATACTATCACTACCGGCATTCATAAAATAGTCATAAATATCGTCTTGTTTATCATCATCTAAAACTTGATCGATATAATAATCAAGATTTAACTTTGTACCTGAATAACAAATATGCTCTATTTCTTCAATTAATTGATTCATAGTCATACTTTTGGCCTCTGCAATTTCTTCTAAGTCAACTTTTCGATCAATTTGAGAGATGATATAAATCTTAACTTTTGACTTATTAACTGCTGACTTGATGACTACATCTGATGCAGTCGTGATATCATTATCCTCTACATATTTGGAAATAACCTCAATAAAGGGTTGACCAAATTTGTTTACTTTACCTAAACCCACACCATTTACTTGCGCTAACTCCTCTAGCGAAGTAGGATATGTGGTGGCCATCTCCTCCAAAGAAGGGTCCTGAAAGACCACATAAGGGGGTAATCCTTTATTTTTGGCAACTTTTTTTCGAAGTTCTTTTAAAATATGAAAAAGATTTAGATCATACGATGTTGCTGTTTGATCATTCTCAAGATCTTCTTCATTTTCAAGCTCATAAATATGATTTTCCGTTAACATAATCGATTTCGGGTTCTCTAAAAACGTTGTTCCTTGTTGAGTTAATTTTAATACACCGATTTGCTCGATGTCCTTCTCCAAAAAACCAAATAAGAGACATTGCCTAATAGCAGATTTCCAAAACTCTGCTTCGTGCTCTTTACCCTTACCATATACACTCAACTTATCATGACCATAACTTTGAATGTATTGATTCTTGGAACCCCTAATTACATTAACCAAATGAGTTATTCCAAAACGCTCTTGGCATTCTTCTACTGTCTGTAATATAATTTCAACAAACGACTTCCCCTCGAACTTTTCTTTAGGTTTGATGCAATTATCACAAAAGCCACAAGGCTCACTCAAATACTCCCCAAAATAATGAAGCAGCTGAACCCTCCTGCATACTGCAGATTCTGCATAATAGGCCATCTCCTCCAGTAAAATTCTGGCATTTTCCCGCTCTGTTACGGGCTTATCTTTGTTGAATTTATCTAACTTTAATATATCACTATAACTGTAAAACATGATACAGTTGCCTTCCAAACCATCACGCCCAGCACGCCCTGTTTCTTGGTAGTAACCCTCTAATGATTTGGGTGTATCATAATGTATTACAAATCGCACATCTGGTTTGTCGATGCCCATACCAAAAGCAATTGTAGCTACAATTACATCGACTTTTTCGTTGAGGAAATCATCCTGATTTTTGATGCGATCGACCCCATCCATACCTGCATGATATGGAGCTGCTTTTATATCATTTACACATAAAAATTCGGCTATTTCTTCTACTTTTTTACGGCTTAAACAATATATTATGCCTGATTTGTCCTTATGACTTTTGATAAAGCGAATTAATTGTTTTTTAATTTCATGCTTTGGCCGTACTTCATAATATAAATTCTTGCGATTAAATGAGCTTTTAAATACACTTGCTTGTTCCATTTGCAGGTTTTTCTGAATATCCTGCTGTACCTTAGGTGTAGCCGTTGCGGTAAGTGCAATAATGGGCAAATTACCTAATCGAGCAATAATCGACTTGATTTTTCGATATTCTGGCCTGAAGTCATGCCCCCACTCTGAGATACAATGTGCCTCATCTATGGCAACAAAGGAAATATTTGCCTGGCGCAAAAAATCTAAGTGTTCCTCTTTAGTAAGTGACTCAGGGGCCACATAAAGTAACTTCACATCCCCACTAAGTGTCTCTCGCTTAACACGATTAATTTCATTTTTTGAAAGAGAAGAATTAATAACCCGTGCATTAACACTCATAGTTTCAAGCTGATCCACTTGGTTTTTCATGAGTGCTATTAGCGGTGAAATAACAATTGCTGTACCTGGCATGATGACAGCAGGTAGTTGATAACAAAGCGACTTGCCAGCTCCAGTGGGCATGATTACAAATGTGTTTCGTCCATCCAATATGCTATGGATAATTTGTTCTTGCGCACCTCGAAACTGCTTGTAGCCAAATACCTCATTTAGCTTAGCCTTTAAATCAACACTTGTTTCAACGATCATATCTTCTATTTTCGGACTATTGGACTATTGGATTAAATTTGACTCAAAAACTAAGTTGAGTCTATATATTAATAAATTGCACCTAACTAATATCAAATTAAATTATTAGCATGTAGCTATATTCTCTACAGTCATCATACTTTTAGAAATCAACAATTTCTAATCTTGACCATGCAAATTGATTTCATTACTAAAATTAAAAAAAAACTGTTTTAAACAAAATTCTAATGATTTTTTATTTCGAATAATTTTATAATATGAGACATTCGTAATTACATTTGAAGATTATAAATTATGGCTGGTATCTATATTCATATTCCCTTTTGCAGCAAGGCTTGTGCGTACTGTAATTTTCATTTTTCTACAAACCTGACCTATACACAAAATATGGTTGATGCTATTTGCCAAGAAATAGCCATTCAAAAAAAATATTTAGGCCCACAACCTATCATACAATCCATCTACTTTGGAGGTGGCACACCTTCAATACTTACCCGAAATCAACTTCAGCAAATTTTAGAGACCTTACGCCAGTATTTTAGTTTTACACAAGAAGCTGAAATTACACTTGAAGCAAACCCAGACAATATTTACCCTGAAAACATTAAGACCTGGCACCACATTGGCATCAATAGGTTAAGCATTGGTATTCAATCATTTAATAACCATTTTTTAAAATTACTTGGTCGAAACCATGATCGAGAACAAGCCCTTAACGCTATTGATATTGCCCGACAAAATGGAATTGAAAACTTAAGTTTTGACCTAATCTATGGTATTCCATCAGACACACATGCCCATTGGGAGGAGGACTTGGCCATCGCCACCCGACTTAAAAGTCAACATATATCAGCCTATCAGCTCACTATAGAGCCAAGAACTAAGCTGGCTCATCAATTAAAAAAGGGGGAATTTAAAGCCGCGTCAGAGGCCTTTGTATGTGAACAATTTACGTCTTTGTACCATACATTATCAACTCATGGGTATGAGCAGTACGAGATTTCAAATTTTGCTCTAAAGAATTACGAGGCTATTCACAACTCAAATTATTGGCTGAATCATAATTACTTGGGGCTTGGGCCATCAGCACACTCATATAATGGAAAATACAGGCAATGGAATATAGCAAATAATCAAAAATATATGAAGGCAATGGAGTCAGGCGATTTTATTATTACTAAAGAAGAATTAAGTAAAAACCAAAGGTTTAATGAATATATCCTAACACGACTACGAACAAAATGGGGCATCAGCATGGAAAAGCTAATGGGCAATAAGCAATGGTGGCTGAAAAACAATATTGACTTGCTCCATCAATTTATTAACAAAAAACTTATTAAAAAAGAGGGGCATCAGCTATATTTAACGCTAGAAGGCAAGTTACTTGCCGATGAAATTACGCTGGCCCTAATGCTCGATGAATGAAAATATTAATTCTTAGGTTTAGCTCCATTGGAGATATTGTATTAACAAGTCCTGTTATCCGAACACTTAAAAGGCAATTGCCCGAAGCTAGCATTCATTATGGTACCAAAAAACAGTATCAGTCAATTTTAGAAAACAATCCTCATATTGATCAGCTTCATTTTCTTAATGATAATCTAAAAGCGCTTATTTTAACTTTGAAAGAAGAAAAATTTGATCTGATCATTGATTTGCATAAAAATCTTCGAACATGGCGCATTAAATCAGCACTAAAATGCAAAAGTTATAGCTTTGAAAAATTAAATTTTCAGAAGTGGTTACTCGTCAATTTAAAAATTAACAGACTACCTACCAAGCATATAGTAGACAGGTATATGGATACCATAATGCCGTTAAATATTCAAAATGATCAAAAAGGATTGGATTACTTTATTCACGAAAAGGATGTAGTTAAGCGAGATTGGTTACCTGAGCCATTTGTAAAAAAATATTATGCTTTTGCTATTGGTGGGCAACACAGCACCAAGAAACTTCCCTTTAAAAAAATGATTGAGTTATGTGATCGAATCAATAATCCAGTCATACTGCTTGGTGGGCAAGAAGATCAGGCTATTGGCGAGCAAATTGAAAAGTTTTTTGAGCGGAAAGAACACCACAAACCATACGAAAAGGGGCTCAAAGAGCTAAACAAAAAAACAGTGGTATTCAATGGTTGCGGTAAATTCAACCTCAATCAATCCGCTAGTGTGATTCAACAAGCTGAGGCTGTGTTCACACATGATACAGGCTTAATGCACATTGCTGCTGCATTCAAGAAAAAGGTTTACTCCATATGGGGTAATACAACGCCATTTTTTGGAATGTATCCCTATCAGACCTCTTTTGTCGTTTTTGAAAATAATAAGATTAAATGCCGGCCTTGTTCGAAAATTGGCTATTCAAAATGTCCAAAAGGGCATTTCAAATGCATGAATGATATGACATTTGATTTTTATTTACCTGATTAAATTGATGAGTAATTAAATACATGACTATCCGTTAAAATACCTAACCGAATTCTGGCGCAGGTTCCCCGAACCTGTGCCCATGTAGCGCTCATCAAATTTGAACAAAATTAGCCAATTACATGCAAAATATAGTTAAGTTTTTACATTGATTTTTCGACAAAATAATTGTCCTAAGGCACAGGTTCGGGGAACCTGCGCCAGGATAGGGCATTACAAATGCATGAATGACATGACATTCGATTTTTATTTACCTGATTAAATTGATGGATAAATAAATAAACGAATTATGCTAATTTGATTGAAAATCTATTAAAAATTAAACAAATTTAGCTAATTTTATTCAAATTTAGACTTATTCGAGAAGCTTTAGAATTTCACTAGATTCCTTAGCATACACCCCTTTCTTTTGTTCTATAGTTGCAAAAACCGAATCAGCATGTTGTAAATCTTGTGATTTCAAATAAGTTAGCCCCATATACCACTCTGCCACTCTTACCAATATGGAGTCGTCCTTTTGCCGCACCATATTAAAGGCCTGAATGGCCTCTTGATAATGTCCCGTATTAAGTTGGCAGTTTCCTAAATATAGATACAGCATACCGGTAGCATACTTGCTACTTAGTTGCTTAAATATTGGTAATGCTCGATCATACTCTTTATTACTATAAAGTATGGAAGCCTTAACAAATAATGAGTCTTTAATCCAATGTTGGCTTTCATTAGCTTCATCCATGCTTCGAACGGCAAGAGTCGTCTTATAAGGTCTAAAATAGGTCAAATAAATTTGATCTGAATCAGGCCCTGAAAAGTTTAGAAAATAAAATATACCAAAAAATGCTAACAAAGGCACCGAGGCCGCAATGAACCAAACTCTTGACGAAAGGAAGCGTTGCTTCGTATGATCCTCGACTTCTAGTTCCAATAATTCATGCTTGAGGTTCGCTCGATCTATTGCTCTCAACATGGCAACTGCCTGAAAACGCTCCTCAAATGCTTGCTTAAATTGCCTATTTTGGAGCAGTTCTTCAAAAAGATTCAATTCCTCATCATTAAGGTTTTGATTGATCTTTTTATCAATAAGTGCTAATTCCTTGGTACTTAAATCGTCCTTCATCTCTTTACATTTAACGACTCTAATAGCGTTAATAATTTTTTAAAACACCTGCCTTTAATAGTTTTAGCCACATCTCTACTTGCAAACCCCATCTTTTCGGCAATTTCTTCCATACTATTACGATACAGATAAAAAGAAGTAATAATAGTCCGGCACTTTTCGTCCATATTTTCCAAAACAGAGTTTACTTTTTTAAGCTTATAGGTAATATCCTCCTGTTCTTGCTGGTTGCCTACGCCATCAACCTCTTCATAATAATATCGCAATACATCATTTTGCCTCTCAAGTATTCTTTTTTGCTTATTTGCATGCACTAAAAACAAATTCCTACATATAGCAAATAAATAACTTTTTACACTTTTGAGTTCAGTAAGTTTACCACATAAAATATTATCTCGCATACAAATTACTGCCTCTGTAAAAATATCTTCTGCCAACTCAAAGCTACAAGAATGCTTTGCAATTAAAACCTTCACGCAATACATCTTATAAGTAACGTACCATTCCTTTATGATACTATTATCACCCTGCTTTAATGCCTGAGTTATCTGGTTTAGTTTGTGGCTGTTCATTATACTAATGAAATTATATGGTCTGGTGTAAACAAATTTAATAAAAGTTCACAACTTCTTAAAATCCTCTTAATTATTATAGCTTTTGAGCCAGAATTAATGCCCTTGCCAATAATAAATCGTCTGGCGTGGTAATTTTAAAATTAATGGGGCTACCTGATATTAGATGAATAGGTATACCCATTGATTCTAAAACACTTGCATCATCTGTAAAATTTTGATTATCAGTTTGTTGATAAGCTTTTTTTATTAACTTTGATTGAAATACCTGAGGTGTCTGGATGCACCAAATACCTGCCCTATCCATGGCAACATTCACCCGCCCTTCAGTCTTACGGATAGAATCTGTCAGTGGAGTAGCCAAAATGGCATTACCTTTTGACTGTGCCTGCTCAAATCCAAATACAATATCTTCAACCCGCACAAAGGGCCTAACACCATCATGAATAGCCACTA
>JAUIFR010000151.1 GCA_030430325.1 Bacteroidia bacterium
CAACTTTAAACCTGATGATGTATTAGGGATTTGGTATACCAAGGATAATAAAGCCAAAATTGAAATTTTCAAGACGAATAATAAATATCATGGTAAAATCATCTGGTTAAAAAACCCTAATTACCCAAATGGTAAACAAAAAATAGATCGGGAGAACCCAGATGAAAAACTTCGATCAAGGCCTGTAGTTGGCATTGTAAACCTGGAAGGGTTTGTTTTTGACGAAGATGAATATGAGGATGGCACCATATATGATCCAAATAATGGAAAAACCTATAGCTGTTATATGAAATTAACCGGTATGAATACACTTGAAGTAAGAGGGTATATCGGCATTTCCCTAATTGGCAGAACGGAAGTTTGGAATCGAGTAAAATAACAGAACTGCCAAGACCAATATCATCATGGAAACACAAGAGCAGTTTGATGCTTACCGGGAAAAGATGAATGAACGCATCACATCAGGTGATAGCCTCGTACTGAAGCGTTTGTTTAATCTTGATACCAATGCTTTTAAAGATGGTGCACTTAATCGTTCTCAAAAGGAACTGATTGGGCTTACCTGTTCCTTAGTACTTAGATGTGATGATTGTGTAAAGTATCATTTGGGTGTATGCAAGGAATTGGGTTTTCAAACCACTCAAATTGAAGAGGCCCTGGCCATCGCCAACTTAATTGGGGGGACAATCGTCATCCCACATTTAAGGCGAGCTATTGATTATTGGGATTCCATTTCTAAATAAAGGTTGCCATGTACAAAAAAGACTTAGTTCATTCCAAAAAATGGGTGGCCCTACTAGACCAGATCCAGCAAAGCATGGGTAAACGCCCTAAAGATGTGCAAGGGGTGCTCTTTTTAATTGGTGTACAAGAATTGGGCCAAGGTAGACGTTATTTTTCTAAGGAAGAAAAGCAAGACCTTATGCATATTGCCGTGTGTAAGCTTTTAAGCTTAGCTGGTTATTATGAACTAGAGGGAACAGATAACGACGGATGGCCCCATTGGAAATTAGTAAAAAAATTACCACATTTTGACTTGTTAGAACAGGAACAACTACTTAAAATTCAAGCAATTGAGTATTTTGAGCAAGAAGTATTTGGACATGAAAATAATATCGTATAATGTAAATGGCATACGTGCAGCACTTCGCAAGGGTTTTGGAGATTGGCTAAAAGCTGCCAACCCTGATATACTCTGCTTGCAGGAGGTAAAAGCATTTGAAAGCCAGATTGATAAGATGTATTTTGAGGAAATGGGCTATCAATTGTATTGGTTTGCAGCCCAAAAAGCAGGATATAGTGGTGTCGCTATATTCTCTAAAATTAAACCTAAAAATATACAAGTAGGCTGTGGAATACCTGCCTACGATCAAGAGGGACGATTTATTTTAGCAGAATACGATGATTTTGCTGTTGCTTCGGTATATATGCCTTCAGGGTCAAGTGGGGATGAACGCCAGGCCTTCAAAATGACATGGCTCGAAGACTTTTATGAGATTTCACGCCAATTGAAGGATAAATATCCACATATTGTTATTAGTGGTGACTATAATATTTGCCATAAACCCATCGATATTCATAATCCGGTTAGCAACAAAAAATCTTCTGGTTTTTTGCCCGAAGAGCGAGCTTGGCTTAGTGAGTTTATTGACCAAGGTTACATCGATACATTTAGACATTTTAACCCAGAACCTCATCATTATACCTGGTGGACATACTGGCAAAATGCAAGAGATCGCAACTTGGGCTGGCGTATTGACTACCACATGGCGAGTAAACCTATGAAAGACCGACTCAAAAAAGCAGCCATATTAACTGATGCGGTACACTCTGATCATTGTCCAATTTTACTAGAATTTTCGTAAATTTACATGTAATATATCCACAAAAGAGCAATGGCGGATCCATATATTCTCCACTAAATTGCAGCCTAAAATAACACACAATTGAAATACCTCTTATCCATTTTAATAATTTGCCTACTTCTACCAAGCTATGCTTTGGAGTATGGAAGTTATAAAATTGTACAACGTAAAGGCAAAAAAGGCATCATAAACGATAAGGGGCAGGAAGTAATACCCATGCTTTATGATGATATAGGCTGGAGTAAGCCTGCTATGCGTGTATTTGTTGGAAATTGCACAGGGTATCTTCAAGACGGCAAATGGGGCCTGCTGCATAAAAACAATAGTATTATTTTACCCCCTCGATACAATAAGCTCATCCCAATCAATGATGAGTTCGTATTAGCAACTCAAGCCCATCCATCTTCCAAAAAGGAAATTTTTGGTGTGATTAACACCCAAGGCGGGGTAACTACTCCTTTTAAATATCATTATATTGATGCTACAAAAGAATTTTTAATTGCACATCTACAAAATAATTTTTCTCATAAAGCCGGAATTATCGATTTTAAGAACAATGTTCTTTTACCCTTAACCTATGCAAATATCATCAATCTAAGCCATGGGCTTGTTGGAGTACAAGACAATTCTCAAAAATATGCCTTATGGGCAATGGAATCAGGTTTCTTGACAAAATTTCTCTTCGATAGCATTGGCTCATTCGAAAATTCATATGCTCACGTTTGGGAAAACGGCACTCAAGGAATCATCAATCGAGCAGGAAAAGTAAAAATTGATTCGAGTTGGAAGCAGGTCCGTATAGGTGAAAATAGTCAATTTGAAATCAAGCAATTTACAGATTGGCAGGTTATTACTGCTAATAATAAGACTTTATTTGACTTGGCATTTGATGATTTTATGCCGATTGGTAAAAATTTATATAAAGGGAAGAAGGCCAAGCTTAATTTTATAATTCGTTTAGGTGAAAACATTAGGTTGTCAGGGCCTTTTGATGAAATAAGCACATTTATTGACAGCACCGCTTGGATTGTTAAGAATAACAAATATGAGTTAATCAATACAAAAGGTCAGGTTATTACAAAAGAACCATATGACTCTATTTGGTCATCTGACAGTTACCATTTTTGCATGAAACGTTTTGGTCGCGACCAAGCCTGGTCCATATACAATAGTTTTGGGAAAAAAATATCCAAATGGTATTATCAAGATGTACAAAAAGAATCTGAAGGCTTGATTCCAGTTAAAAGAAAAGGGCATTGGGGGTTTATCGTCTCAGATGGGTATGAGCAAATACCCTGTACCTACAAAAGTGTCATGCCATTTAAGGATGGTACGTCACTCGTAGGTTATTTGGGTTCTTATGGGCTTATCGATACCAATAACCAATGGGTACTTCAACCAAAGCAAGATTATCTGGAACAACTCAACGCGTCTACCTTTTTATTTAAAAATGGAAACAAACATGGGTTAAAAAATCGAAATGGGCAGGTATTGTTTGAATCAAGCTGGAACAAGCTAGCCATTGAAAATGGGGCTGTA
Source organism: Bacteroidia bacterium (assembly GCA_030430325.1). GTDB lineage: Bacteria > Bacteroidota > Bacteroidia > Cytophagales > Cyclobacteriaceae > JAUIFR01. Next base: position 3,405 of record JAUIFR010000151.1, read on the forward strand.
GTCATATTTGGGTATAATAATAAAAGAGGACTTGTAAATGACCTTGGCAATCAGCTTACTACACCAAAATATGATTCGGTTATTCGGCTTGGCAATTCTATTTATTTGGTTCAATTAGATGGTCAAAATGGCCTTATAAAAGCTAACGGAAAGACGGCTCATACCTTAGACAGCCTTTTAACATTGGTAATGCCAGAGCAAGAGCAGTATTTAGGTATAAAAAAAGATGGGAAATATGGCTTTGTAGATACTAATGGCAATTTGAGAGTTGCTAATCGCTATGAAGATATCCAACCATATGCTGAGCAAAGAGCAGCAATTAAGATCATGGGCAAGTGGGGATTTATTGATAAATATGAAGAGATTATCATCCAGCCCCGTTACGGCTGGGTGAGTTCCTTTTCACGTGGTCTAGCACGCTTCCGAAAGGGTAACAAATTTGGTTTGCTGGATAAAGAGGGTAATGAACTTTTTAGTACACGAGCTGATAGTTTAGAGCAATTACCAACAGATCGATACAAATTCATTGTAGATGGCATGGAAGGGCTAATCGACAAGCAGGGTAAGCAATTAATTTACCCAAAATATGATCAAATCAAAGACCTTGACAATGGCTATGTCATCATTAAACGTAACAATAAACTTGGTCTGATTTCACTTGAGGGTATTCATACTATTCCATTGGCTTTTGATATACTAGAATACGATAGCATCAACAATGTTTATCTCGCCGGAAAACACAGTAATTGGGAGGAAACAGCTTGGATGGAATAAAATTTTGATATTTTTTTGAATATATTTAGCATAATTTATTCAAAATATTGTATTTTTTGCCTTACATTGAGTTTTAATTCAAATTAATTGGCTTTTTAATTCAAGCTTTTTAGATTTGATTAAGTTTGAATCCAAAATTTTGTAATATGAAAAAGATACTTGTACCAACCGACTTTTCAAATGAGGCAAATTACGCCTTTGATTTAGCATGCCAAATTGCCCAAAAAGCAGGGAGCGAAGTGCAGCTTTTACATGTAATTGTTTACCCATCATCAGGTGCTTTTAATACAACGGGAGAAGTTGATATGATGGAGTCCATCCAAAATGATATTTATGTAAAAAAGCTAATGGATATAGCCAAAGATAACCTTGATAATATGGTTTCTGCCACAAAAGATGTGGAAGTCGGCTATACTATACAGGTTGGCCACCCCTATCAATCCATCAGTAATGAAATTGCTAATAATAATTCAGACCTATTAATTATGGGAACTAAGGGCAGTGATGGCATGCATGAAGTATTTGTTGGATCAAATACAGAAAAAGTTGTTCGTAGAGCAGCTTGCCCTGTATTATCTGTTAAACAAAAGTCCAAATTAGGCGACTTAAAGAAGATTGCTTTTGCGGTAAATTCTTTTCAAGACATAGGTCCCGCTATAACTAAGCTAAAGTCGTTCCAACAATTTTTGGACGCATCATTAAATATTGTTTGGGTAAATACACCTAATAATTTCAATTCTGATCGCGTCATTCGTAAAGGGATGAAGGATTTTGTGCAGCGTTATCAAATTGAAAATTATAGTTTTAATATTTTTAATGATGTATTGGAGGAAGACGGTATCATTCATTTTGCTGAGGAGTTTGAAATGGATGCCATAGCATTGTTTACCCATGGGCGCACAGGTCTATCTCATTTATTGAGCGGAAGTATTTCAGAAGATGTTGTAAACCATGCTAGTAGGCCAGTTTGGACATTTTCTTTAAAGCATCAAAGCAATTAAACTCATATAATTTTATCCCATACAAAGGTTAGCCAGATGCTAACCTTTTTTGGTTTTGATGTCACGTTGACAACGGCTAAGAAATGAAAATATTCACTAACATTTGGCACAAAAAGAGTACGGTGCATTATCTACTCCTCCTCTCCAGCATTATGTTTGTCATTGCATTTTTTACTTACAATTATGTAACTAAAAACTTACAAAACGAGGCTTATTTCACTAAAGTTTACACTCAACGTACACAAGAAGTGATAAAGTCTATGCAAAAAGAGTCTAAATTGCTAAAAGAAAGTTGGAAGCGCGATAGAGATTCCATAAAATACACTTCAACCGAACCCTTTGCATTTTATATATTTAAGGATAAAGAATTAAGCTATTGGACCGAATACAGGATTATCATACCCTACGATTCAATTAAAAATAAACTCGGAGCATTTGTTGGGATTTTGCCACAAGGTAAATTTCTCATATATGGTGATACTATTATTGATAAGCAAGTTTCGTACCAAACTGTCATGCTCTTTCAGTTAGAATTTGAGCCAAAGGTAACCAATCGGTATCTTACGCGATCACCCAATCCCACCATATTTCCAGAAAGCGGAATAAGCATTTCCATTAATCCAAAGGATAAAAATGCTGTATTTTCTCAAAACAATGAATATTTGTATTCGTTATCCTACTATCCCAATTTTAGCTTAATTACAAATTCTAGTAAAATTTTATTGGTAGGCATAATTGGTCTATCTATTCTGATTTTTGTTTTATACGTCATCCTAATGGTTAGGAAAGTGGCCCGTCAAATAAATGTAGAATTGGGTTTATTTATTCTATGTGCTGGGCTTTTGTTAATTCGAGCCATTATGATTTTGGAAGAATTTCCATTCAGCATTTTTTCCTTTGATTTGTTTAACCCATTTTCATTTTATTCCTCTACCATTTTCCCCTCACTAGGCGATTTAATATTAAATATTTTAGCAGGTCTTATCGTTATTTTATTTGTTTTTTTATATTATCCCAAACTCAAGTTTCTGAAGTGGGCCATTGCTTTATCTTATTGGAAAAAAAACTTGTTAGCAGGGCTTTTCATTTTGATAAGTTATCTATTACTTTTTTATTTTTATGAACTATTTATTACTATTCAGCGCGACTCCGACCCCCTCACTGGGTTTATTTTAGACATTAATCAAGTTCAATCTATAAGCTTTATTGTCATCATAGGGATATTTGTTTTTATACCCTGCACAATTATCTATTTTTTGCTGTCTCATATTTGTTTTCAAATTTATATACAGATACTTGGGAGTAGTAAATACAACACAATTTTGCATTTTATAGTCAGTAGCTTATTATTGAATATTTCCTTAGTTTATTGGCCAGATGTTTCATTACCTATTTTTGTTGCCCATGCTCTTTATTTTTTAGTAATTTATTATTTAAAATTATCGGATTACCTCATTCGCATCCGATTTGATACCTTCTTATATCTATTTATTACTACAATTATTGCTAGTTTTACTGCTGCGCAGGCCATCTATGATCACAGTAAGATTGAACTCATCAACAATAAGGAACGATATGCCACCAAATTAAGCCTAGGCAATGACCCTGATGCAGAGTTTCTACTTAACAAAGCAAAAGAAAAGATACAGGCTGATGTATTTATTAAAAGTAAGCTAGTGGACTTTTTTTCTTCCAAAGAAGCTATTGTCCAAAAAATAAAGCGAAAATATATCCCCAACTACTTTGATAAATATGATATTCAAGTGTACATATTTAACGCTAGAGGCAAACCATATAATATCAACAATATATCTGCTGACTATGATTACCTGGCCAAAAATTTCGGTAACCAGGACTATAAAATATTAGAGTATGATGATTTATACTTTGTCAGTGAATTAGGCTCTAGCATTAGTAGACGCTACTTTCAATTTTTAGAAATAAGACGCAGAAAAAGACTGATTGGTTATATCATCTTAGACCTCAAACTCAAAAAAATCATCCCAAATAGCATCTATCCTGAGCTAATCGTCCAAAAGCAATTTTCTACACCCGAATCATTTAGCTATGCCATTTATGATAAAGACGAGCTCACTTATAGCTATGGTGAGATTCAATACCCTGAAAGCGCTTTAAATTTCAACCTAAGAAGATCTATACTATTTACAGATGGTATTAAACTGGATGGGGTACATCACTTTGGTGTTGAGGTGGAGCAAGGCAATACCGAAAAAATAATAATTGTATCCTCAAAGGCTTACGGAATCAGTCATTTTTTGGCTAATTTTGCCTATTTCTTTTTGTTTATCACCAGCCTAATTATACTTTCAACTTTAATTTACGCTTTATTTTATAGTTTTAAGAGAATCCGCCTAAACCTAACTACCAAAATCCAACTCTACCTGAATACCGCATTTTTTATCCCTTCACTAATTATAAGTATCATCCTAGTGACTATGCTAAACCAAACCTTCCAAAACGATAGCCGTAAAGCCTTTTACGAAAAAGCAAAACCGATCGTGAATAACCTCTCCTCCTTACTTGACGATATGATTAAGCAAGACGAGTTAGCAGAAGAACTGAATAAAATTAGCCGATTTGCTGAAATTGACATTAATGTTTTTGATAAAAATGGCAGGCTCATCCAAGCTAGCCAACCCCTCATTCATGAATACGAGTTGCTGTCATCTACCATAAACCCTAACGCATATTTTCAATTGACACAGCAAGAAAAAGATTATGTAATTCTCAATGAACAGCTTGGTAAGTTTACCTACAAAGCCATCTATATGGTCATCAAGTCAAACCAAACAGGCGAAATGTTAGGCATACTGAATGTACCCTTTTTCGAATCCAAAAAAGCCATTGAATCCGGTATTTTAGCCATTTGGATCAGTATTATGCGCATTTTTGCCTTTGTTTTTATTTTCCTATTGGCCTTGTCATACCTCACTACAAGAGTACTTACTTTGCCATTGCGTTTTATCACCCAACAAATCAAAAAAATTAGTTTATCAGGTGACAACGAGCCTATTTCCTGGAATGTAGATGACGAAATTGGACTTATGGTAGGTGAGTATAATGCCATGTTGATCAAATTAGAAGAAAGTAAAAAGGCCCTTGCAGCTAGCGAGAAGGAATCAGCCTGGCGCGAAATGGCCAAACAAGTAGCACATGAGATCAAAAACCCCCTCACTCCGATGAAGCTCAACTTGCAGCAAATGCTTCGGGTTATAAATAGCGAAAATACATTAGATGTAAAGCAAACTACTCAAAAAATCAATAATTTACTCGCACAGATCGACACCCTGAGTGATATTGCTACTTCTTTTTCATCTTTTGCCAAAATGCCAGTTCCTGTAAATGAACTTATGGAGGTAGGTGCAGTTGTAAAACAAGTCGTATCATTGTTTAACACCAATACCGATGGAACCCGAATTGAACTTAATATGCCCAACGGAAAGTTTTATATCCTCAGTGACGCCAAACTTATACAACGGATATTATCCAATCTGATTATTAATGCGCAGCAGTCAATTCCCAGTGGCAGGATTCCACAAATCAAATTAAATATAACCATTAGCGATGATCATGCCACGATAATAATTGCGTTACAAGATAATGGTACGGGTATCCCTGAAACGATCCGTAAAAAAGTATTTATTCCAAACTTTAGCACAAAATATACAGGCTCAGGGCTAGGCCTAGCTATTGCCAAGCGCGGTATTGAGCACGGGGGAGGTAAAATTTGGTTTGACACGGTACTCGATGAAGGCACTACATTTTTTATCAAAATGCCCTTACATCACTTTGAAGAATTTAAGAAGAAATAAAAAAGCAGCCACAATAGGCTGCTTCAATTAATTAATATACCTGAGTTCGATTCTAAAAAAGAGTTAATTGGTTAAAGTTGGAGTTGTTTTGATATTTGATGGCTGGTTTTTTTGGTAAAAAAGAATAGGCAATGAGTCCAGCAATGAGGTTTGAAAGGA
>JAUIFR010000152.1 GCA_030430325.1 Bacteroidia bacterium
GGGCTAGTGGTGACTTGGTACAACTTGCACATGTGGCATTAGCCTTAATTGGAGAAGGTCATGTAATTCAAAATAATGCACTGATACCTACTAAGAAAATATTAGATGAACATAGCATCATGCCATTAAAACTACATTTGCGAGATGGATTGGCACTAATAAATGGCACTTCATGCATGTGTGGCATTGCTATTAACAACCTTTTTCATGCCAAAAATTTAATAAGTTGGAGCATCATTGCTTCGTCTATGTTGTTAGAGATTGCTTATAGTTATGATGATAGTATTTCTAAAGAATTAAATGCATCCAAACACCATACAGGACAGCAAAAAATTGCCCAGCTAATGAGGCATTTTTTAAAAGACTCTCAACGTATACTAAATAGAAAACAGATCTTATTTGATAAAACTCAGGAAAAAGAACAACTACCTAAGTTGCAGGAATATTATTCGCTGCGCTGCACGCCTCAAATTTTAGGACCGATTTGGGATTGCCTATCTTTTGCTGAGCAAATCATAGAGGGAGAGCTTAATTCTACGAATGATAACCCCGTGGTAGATTTTGATACCGAAAACATATACCATGGTGGTAATTTCCATGGTGATTATGTATCATTTGAAATGGATAAGGTTAAGTTAGGCATTGTGAAATTATCAATGTTATTTGAACGTCAACTCAACTACTTACTCAACCCAGCGTTAAATCAAACTTTTCCTGCATTTCTGAATAGTAAGGTCTTAGGGTTTAACTTTGGTTTTCAAGGCATACAATATACTGCTACTAGCACCACTGCAGAAAACCAAACACTGTCTAACTCCATGTATGTGCATAGTATTCCGAGCAATAACGATAATCAAGACATCGTGAGTATGGGGTCAAACAGCGCCCTTTTGACGAGGCGAGTTATAGAAAACACCTATGAGGTATTGGCTATTCATCTGATGGCCATAATGCAAGCCGTTGATTTAAGTAATGAAAAGGAAAAGTTTTCATCGAAAAGTAAGTTTTATTATGAAAAAATAAGGAATATGACCTCTTTTTTAACAGAAGACTTACCACAGTATGAAAAAATTAAGGATATTTGTAGTCATTTAAAATCTAATTTCGTTTTTGATGAAGTGTGCATTAATAACAGGTAGTTCTAAAGGAATTGGAAAGCAAATTGCTATTCAATTAGCCAAAGATCATGGCTACCATATCTTGGTACACTATAATCGTGACCAGGATGGAGCTAATGACACTCTAAATGAAATCGAATCTTTAGGCAAGAGTGGTCATGTACTGACATTTGATGTAACAAATGAAAGTGATACACTAAATTGCCTCGATCAATGGCGCCAACAAAACCCTGAACATCATATTGAAGTGTTAGTCAATAATGCTGGGGTTATCGATGATGAACTGTTTATTTGGATGAAAAAAGCACAGTGGGATCGCGTAATTTCAACTACCCTTGATGGTTTTTTTAATACCACGCAGGCTGTCATCAAATATATGATTAAAAAAAGATATGGTAGAATTATCAATATTTCCTCCATTACTGGGCTGAAAGGAGTACCTGGGCAGTCTAATTATGCTGCCGCTAAAGCAGGGTTGATAGGAGCTACGAGATCCCTTGCTCTTGAAGTAGCAAAAAGAAACGTCACAGTCAATGCCATTGCACCAGGCTTTATAGAAACAGACATGACGTCACATTTAGAAAAGGATCAATTTCTAAAACTAATCCCAATGAAAAGAATGGGTAGTACGCAGGAGGTCGCAGCACTTGCTAGCTTTTTGGCATCAGCCCAATCAAGTTACATCACAGGGGAAGTTATAAATATAAGTGGGGGGCTACATTGCTAATGAATAGGGTCGTTATCACCGGCATGGGCATACATTCTTGCATTGGCACTAGCCTTGAAGAAGTAAAAAGTAGTCTATATCATGGTAAAAGTGGTATAATCTTAGATGAGCCTCGAAAAGATTTTGGGTTTAGATCAGCGCTTACAGGCATGGTCAATGAACCAGAGCTTAAAGGTGAGCTAAGTCGACGACAACGCATAGGTATGCCACAACAAGCAAAATATGCCTATAAAGCGACACAGCAAGCGCTTGAAATGGCCCATCTAGATATTAATTTTCTGGCAAAAAATGAAACCGGGATATTATATGGTAATGATAGTAGTGCAAAAGCCGTTATGGAGGCCATAGATCAAGTTAGAATTAAGAAGGACACTACATTATTAGGCTCGGGCAGTATTTTTCAGTCCATGAATTGCACGGTTACCATGAACTTATCCACCATTTTTAAACTTAAAGGTATTAATTTCACAGTCAGTGCAGCCTGCGCCTCCGGATCGCATGCCATTGGCTTAGCATTTTTGTTTATTCAACAGGGTTGGCAAGACCGAATCCTGTGTGGAGGCGCTCAAGAGATTAACGAATATGCTATGGGAAGCTTCGATGGGTTAGGTGTATTCTCAGTAGACGAACTAAACCCTACCCAAGCCTCAAAACCATTCGACAAAAGGCGTGATGGCTTAATTCCAAGTGGAGGGGCGGCTTCACTTGTATTAGAATCTTTAGAGTCTGCTCAAACAAGAGGAGCAAATATATTGGCAGAGGTAGTTGGCTATGGCTACTCATCTAACGGAGATCATATTTCAAACCCAAGCAGAGAAGGGCAACTTGTGTCCCTATCAAGAGCATTAAAGCAAGCGCAACTGAATGCAAATGATATTGATTACATCAATGCACATGCTACCTCAACACCCATGGGTGATTTAATTGAAGCACAGTCGATTCATGAAATATTTGGCAGCAAAATACCTGTAAGCTCGACTAAATCTATGACAGGGCATGAATGCTGGATGGCAGGTGCCAGTGAAGTGATTTATTCTTTATTGATGATGCAGGAGGACTTTGTGGCACCAAACATCAACTTCGAAGAGTCTGAAGAAGACATGCCTAAAATAAACATAATAAACAAGACAAAACACCATTCAATCAACCACTTTTTATCCAATTCATTTGGGTTCGGTGGTACTAATTCAACAGTAATAATTAAGAAGTATAATGGATAAACAGGCACTTATTGAGAAAGTAAATGCATTTTTGGTAGATGAATTTGAAATAGAATCTGCCAAAATCACACCAAATGCACCAATTAAGGAAACATTAGAGCTTGACAGTCTTGACTATGTAGATTTGGTGGTAATCATTGAAGAGCAATTTGGTTTCAAGGTTCAGGGAGAAGACTTTCAGCAGATTATTAGTTTTCAGGACTTTTATAATTATATCGAAAGCAAAATCACGAATAAAGTGGAATGAGCAAATGGACTGGTAAAAGTTTTGGCTCCACATTTGGCTATCAATTTATCTATTATTTTTATAAGGTATTTGGGTTGAAGGCCACTTATGGGTTCATTTATTTACTTTGTCAATATTATTATTGGTTTACCACTGGGCCAAAAAATACCTTGGGCCAGTTTTATCAAAAAGCCCGCCAAGTCAACAAAAAACAAGCACTAAAGCTAGTGGCAAGGAATTTTTATATGCTCGGACAATGCCTGATAGATCGCATCGCTGTGCGTAGCCAAAGCATGCCTTTCCAACTTGAATACGATGGTATCGAACATATTCAAAACATGCTCAATGAGGGTAAGGGGGGATTATTAATCAGCTCACATATTGGCAACTGGGAGCTTGCAGGTCACCTGCTCGGCAATGAACTTCAAGCTACTATCCATATATTATTATATGATAATGAAATTCAGCATGTAAGAACATTTTGGAAAAACAAAGCTGGCGCTCAACAATTTAATATTATTCCAATTAAAGATGACCTCTCCCATATCTTCGAGATCAGAAAAGTGATCCGAAAAAATGAGCTCATCTGCTTACATGGAGACCGGTTTTTGCCCGGAGCAAATACACTTAAACTCCCTTTTATGAATCACCAGGCATATTTCCCAGAAGGTCCCTTCAAGCTAGCACATCAGCTTAAGCTACCGGTATGCTTTGTATATACGGCAAAAAAGGATGCTTTTTCGTATTACTTTAGGTCCTCCCCGGCTGTTATCAGGCAGAATTTGGAAGAATTAGCACATGCCTATGTTGAAAGTTTAGAGGATATTTTTAAGCGTTTTCCAGCCCAATGGTTTAATTATCATTCCTTTTTTGAATGATTTTTGCTAATTTTGTGCATGATTGAGGATAAAAACTCGTTGTACGTTAAGGAAAAAAGATCATAAATAATAGAAATTTTCTATGTGTTAGGGTAACATTTTAGTCAAAAATGGTATAATTTAATAGAGTTAGAAACAATTATAGGAATGGGAAATTCTACAGAATCTTCATATGAAACCGGCACGAAGAGCTTCACCATAAAAAATGAAAAAGGCTTGCCGGTTCCTTCCGATCAAATAAAATCAAACACTTTTTCGGAAGAAAATCAAATAGAGGGAAAAGATGAAGATAAAAGCATAGATCCTGGTAGGTCAAATATGAGAGTATCACTTCATGACAGAGAAAGTGAACTAATGAAGGTGATGCGTGGTGAACAGGGTAGCGTTTCTAATGATGATTATGATATATATGTTTTTCAAGAAGGTGATAAGAACCCCTACCGTGTTTGGTTAAGGTTTAAAAATGCTGGTAAAGTAAATATCAGCTTTGATGAATTTAAAAAAATGAATAATCACCTAGATTTTACCAAAATAGGTGTTGGCACCAAGTTACGATTTCCTAAGGGCACTTTAAGTCAGTCAAAGAAAAAGGATGGTAAGGAGTATGCTGGAAACCTTGAGGGTAAGAAAAAAGTACTGATTGCTTGGTCTTTCGATGATGGGCCTTATCAAGATTTACCGAAAACCAAACGTCCTGATGGTACAGAAGCGTTAAAGGAAAGAATTGGAATTAATAATGTTACATGGTTTATTGTAAAAAGCAATATGCTAACCCGTGCTGGGGGCTGGCAAGAAAATATAAAAAGATATAAGCAGATACAAAAAAATGGGGGAGAAATAGGCATTCATGCACAGCATGACTCAATCGATCATATCGTTTGGTTTCCTGCTCCGCAGGGAGCTGGGATTTACAAATGCTACTCTTCTATTGAAAAAGCAATCGATGATCTTCAAAATTTTAAGAGGGATTTAGAAAAAAATGAAATATACCCTAAGTTTGTAAGACTGCCGGGCGGACTTTATTCTCAACTTCAATATTATACTTATGAAAAGGGCTTTCGTTATGCTAAAAATAGAGGAGAGGCATTAAATCATCCTAAACTTAAGAGAGTGATTAAAGGTGTTATGCAAGGAGAAAGCTTTGAGATAGTAAGTAAAGCGATCGATATTCCTCAAGCTGAACAACCAAGATTGAATGCTGGTTATGAAAAACTTGTAAAGGATTATGCATATTTTAAATCATCCCTAAAATCAATGAACTTATTGATTTGGGGAGGAAGTAGTGACCCAAATGAAATTAGTAAAATGAGCTGGCAGGCAGAATCTTCAGGAAGCACAGGTACTCATGATACTATTACCAAATCTGTTACACATAAAGAAAAGCGTGGAGGGAAAAAATATGTTGATCTGTATGCTGGAAAATTTGAAAAATTAGTATCTTCCATGAGTGAGGGTGAAACTAGGTCTTTAGTGATCCTGGCACATGATACGCGAGACTATCATATTGATGCGATTGAAGAAGATAAAAAGGTGATGGAGGATTATGCCAGTAAGCACAATACCATTATCGAATATGTTACCATGTCAAACTTATTTAATGAGGTAACTGGTGAAGATATTAAAACTTTTAAATCAGATTATTAATGCGACTATTTTTTTATATACTTGGGTTTGTATTGATTTTACCAGGTTGTAAGTTAAAATCAGTCTACTCTCAGCCACCACAATATTATTTTTTATCTTTAGATCATCAACGGGATAGCTCTTGGGTAAAGATAAACAAGGAACAACTCAGCTTTTTAAATGCAGACCAATGGCTTGACACGATAGTCTATGATCATAATGTTTACTACTTAAATGAAATTGAAATTTCATCATCTCATAACGCGTATTTGTATTATTTTGAACCACGCATTAATGATATTCATAGTATTTATCTTATTTTGTTTGATCTTGAAGCAAAACAACCTATTTCATATCAACAAATAGCATTTACGTATGCTGAGGAGGGTGTTATAATGGGCGAAGATGCACTATTAATTGTTTCAAGAGCTGAAAATGAAAATTCAATACAGGTCATTTCAAAAGAAGTTAAAATTGACATTGCATATCCTGAATTATCTTATGATAGCCTAAAAGGGTATCAAATCACAGAAAAAGGAATAAAAGATTATATACCCCTACCTGACCAAGCAGAGCTTTTGGAAAATATGATGAGCAAACAATATTAAACTAATTTTTAATCAATTTAACTCTAATAATTGAAAACGGCTACTATACTGTAACGAACATTGATTTAGCCTTTAGTAATAGTCAATATTAGATCCTGCATGGATAAAAGCAATGTTGATGAATAAAATCATGATAATTCACCCATCAAACCAATTCAACAATAAAATAATTCCCACAAAAAGAAACCTTTACTACTCAATAACGTACTATATATTAAATATGAATTGGTAGGTTTATGGATTTAGATTTTTCTTTATGCCGTATTGGTTGTAATATTGCGTCAATTTTGCAATACAAATAAAGGAACGTATGGGCTTAAAGTGTGGTATAGTAGGGTTACCGAATGTGGGCAAATCGACATTGTTTAATGCATTATCGAAAAATAAGGCTGAAGCGGCTAATTTTCCATTTTGTACCATTGAGCCTAATGTAGGAGTGGTAACGGTGCCAGATAGTCGGCTACAAGTATTAGAGGATATCATTAATCCTCAACAGGTTATACCAACTATCATCGAATTTGTAGACATTGCAGGGCTAGTAAAAGGTGCACATAAGGGAGAAGGCTTGGGTAATCAGTTTTTAGGGAATATTCGAGAAGTGGATACCATTGTGCATGTAGTACGTTGCTTTGCGGATGACAATATCATCCATTATGAAGGTAAAATTGATCCTATTGGGGATAAAGAAATCATTGACCTTGAATTGCAACTAAAGGATTTAGAAAGTGTAGAAAAACGTATAAGTAGAGTTGAAAAAGTTGCTAAATCAGGTGATAAAGAGGCAAAGGTAAAGTTAGAAGTATATGAAAAGTGCAAGCAGCTTCTGGAGGCGGGTAAAAATATACGGGAAGGGGAATGGTTTAAAGAAGATTTGGTTTGGCTTGCTGAGCTTCAATTATTAACAATTAAGCCAGTGATATATGTGGCTAACGTAGATGAAGGAACTATTACAACAGGCAATGAACATACCAAGCTATTGGAGCAAAAAGCTGAAGTAGAGGGCGCCAAAGTGCTATATATTTGTGCAACTATTGAGGCGCAAATTGCTGAGTTAGATGATCCCGAAGAAGAGGCTATGTTTTTGAGTGAATATGGCCTAAAAGAAAGTGGACTCAACAAACTCATTCGAGCAGCTTATCATACCCTCGACTTAATCACCTACTTTACGGCAGGTGAGAAAGAAGTACGCGCCTGGACCATACGCAAGGGCTGGAAGGCTCCACAAGCAGCCGGAGTCATTCATACTGATTTTGAGCGGGGATTTATACGAGCAGAGGTTATAAAATATGAAGATTACCAGCACTATAAATCTGAACAGGCTTGTAAAGAAGCTGGTAAATTGGCTGTAGAAGGAAAAGAATATGTAGTTAGTGATGGAGACATCATGCACTTTCGCTTTAATGTTTAGCAAAAGTGATGCAATAGTGAATATATATTACAATGTTTTTTTTGGAGCGATATTAGCTTCTTTTATCAAAAATATATTGTTAATATCGTAATATAATTCAAATTTATTTATATACTCAGGTGTTATACCCCCTTTGGGTGGGCAATTTTTAACATAAATTTTTACGAAGTTGAGAGTTAGAATAATATTTATATTGAAGAACCGTGGGGCTTTCGTGCCTTTTCACCATCAGTTTGTGCTGGCGCAATTGATCAGGGGAATTATTTATAAAGGTGGTAAACAAGAATACCTAAATTACACATACTTTAATTTTTCTGGACTAAAAGGTCAAACAGAAATTAGCCGAGACGGTTTACATTTTAAATCGAGTCGAGTAACGCTAGTCATGTCGGCTTCCGAAAAAAACTTTATTGACTACTTTCTCGAAACCCTCTTTAAATTAAGGCAAGTAGAGGTAGGAAATTTAATATTAAAGCCAGAATTTGCTGAAGTAGAGGATCAACCGACGTTTTCAGAGTCTGGTAAATATATTTGTATTTCACCCATTGTCATTTTAAAGCCTGAGTTTAACGATGCTGAAGCCAAACGGTTTATCGATCCATTTGATGATTCCTTTTCAGACTTTTTGTATGAGTCCACCATGGAGCGCATGGAGGCCACTGGTAATTATACACCAGAGCAAATTTCTTCGTTTTACAAATTCCAGGTAGTCCCAGACAAGAATTACATTATGCGCTTACAGCGTAATCAGAAAAAATTTGCACGTATTTATCCCATGTTTGATAGTGATATTCGCTATGAGGTAAGGGGATATACTTTCCCATTTGAGCTTTTCGCTGCGCCTGAGGTACAAGAGTTCATATATACTTGTGGCTTAGGATTATTTACATACAAAGGACTAGGTATGCTTGACATGGCTGATGGAGATCCAAACCGTCGTACCCATTCCTATGCTGTTAATGTTACTGAGCAGGCAGATTAGACTACAACCATTTTGTTACTTCGTTTGATTTAAAAAATCTAGTAATAGTTAACCAAAATGATTAACTTGGGTAGTGTGAGTCTCTTTTTATATTTTGCATTATTTCAATGTAATGGGCAAATTTTATTGAAATTTAAACCAATTATTCAATGTATTTTGCTTGTTTCATTCAATAAGATAACAGTCAACTTTCTACATATTTTAAATTTTTTATTTGATAGTTAAATACATATAACATATCACTACTGTCCGGTTATAAGTCAAACAAACTCAGCTGATTACAACTGCCAGTAGTTTCATTTTTGTATTTATTATTTTCAAACAGTTGATTTACAGGCACTTTTTCAAAAATACATACACTTAAA
>JAUIFR010000153.1 GCA_030430325.1 Bacteroidia bacterium
CTTTAAATAGTTCAATAGCTTTGTTTCTATTGAAAATTCCTTGTTCATGAAATCCTGTGATTTGTTGATGAACACGTTGTAAATTTTGATAACAATTGGCCATGTCAATTTTTGAATTTAATTTTTCAAAAGTTTTGACAGCTTTCAGGTAATACTCTAATGCCTCATCACTACTTGTGGTTGTGCTGTAAACAAATGCTATACCAGCATTACCTAGGGCCACTACATGTTCATCTTGTTGTTGTTTGCCGAGCTCGATGCATTTTTTGTAACAATGTAGAGCGCTATCACTAATTGCTTTTATGGCGTAGGTTTCCCCTAAATTATAGAATGCACGAGCTAAATGCCTATTTTTTTGATGATCTTGAGCCAATTTGATGGCATCTTTAGCAAATTGCATGGATTTTTCTAAGTCAAGAAACTTATATACCTCGGCAAGGTCATTGAGTGCATGTATTTTTTGATTAGCTTTTGAAGCTTTTTGATACACTTGCAATAGGCTGTCCCTAGACGAATAGGCAAATCGGGACCGATGTTGAGCCAAAATGGAATTTACACTAAAAAGTATTAGGCTAAAAATGATATAAATCCGAATCATAACTGTAATAACAAGCTAATAACAATTGGGTTACGCAAATTTTTGCCAGGTCAATTATCTTATACTATTTTACAAATAAGCAAATTAAAAACAAATATATAATATAGCATTTTTATTATAATGTGATATTAATGTAGTTTTAGTGCTATATTATTTAATTATAGGCTTTCTTTGAATTTTTTAACCTATAACTAGGTATTTGATTAGATATTATTAACTTAGTTTTATGTTCAGAAGTTACTTTTATGTATTGATATGTATGGCAGTAGGAAGTTATAGCCAAAGTGCTTCATTAGTTGATCAGCTAAGAGCGAAATACCATTTGTTTCCGGATCAAGAAGCTTTATGCGAACAATTTGAACGTAAGCTTAGTCAACATATCACCAATGACCCTATATGCAGGGTTTATTTTGGAGCAATTAAGGCAGTGTCTGCTAAATTTCCTTTTAATCCGTATACCAAATTAAAGCGATTTAACGAGGGAAAAACACAAATTGAAAAAGCTGTAAAGGGGGCCCCAAATAGTATGGAAGTACGCTTTATTCGATTTACGATCCAAAGTGAGTCGCCCAGTATGCTTGGTTATCAACAAAATGTCGAATCAGATCGGGATTTTATTCTAGCCCATGTAGAAGATTTAAAAGATAATAATCTAAAACATTTCATTTGCTCTTATATGATAAAATCGGATAGATGTACGGACACGCAAAAGCAAACATTGAGTGGTTATTTGGCGGAATTAGAATAATAAAACTAAACAAATTTGTTCAAAAAAAAGGAGCATGCATTTTAATGACATGCCCCTAAACCCCAAAACAAAACAATCAGAAAATGATATATTATAAAACCTAATTAATTCTTTTATTAAATTTACTTTTGGTTATCCTATTTGACCAATTGCGCTCATCAACTTGTAAAGTTAGATCAGTTGAATTAAATGTATCATTTAACTGATCCTCACTATATCCTGCTAAGTTAATTATTTTACCCACAAACCGCTCGGAAGCTTTAGCCCCACTTGATTGTGGATAAATAGGAATGTAGTCTGGTCGCATAAATAATAATTCATGGTTGTTTGTATATTTATTAATCGAACAGACCACAATTCCAAATACTAATAGAAGCAAAAGTTCTTTCTTAAAAATAAAATATTTCATGGTTGTTGTTTTTTTGTTGTTTGTCTACTTATAAGTCCAGTTTTTCGAAAAAAGGGTTGCATGAAATACTATTTTTTTTTTAAATATTTTTAATAGCTTAATAATGAGCAAATTAAAAATTAAATGTTTAACAGAGCATGAATGGAAAGGGTATTATTTTAATGGTAATATTACATTTTTCTATCCTTAAATATTATTGGCACAATTTTGGTACCAATTTATTTAGATTTGAGGCATAAAAAATAAAAGAAAACTGCCCCAGCAAACTCATTAAAATAGTATGTAGCGGGCTTGACGGTTCCTTCTGAAAAATTGAAACACTTTTTTGGAAGAAATATTGAATTTAAATTAATATTTTTGTACATTTGTTTATTGCCTTAGCTCTATATGTGCAATAGTCAATTTGATTATCAGTTTATGAGAAAATTGTTACTCCTTTTACTACCAATTTTAATGCTGCTCTCATGTTATGTCATGGGAGAGGATAAGGGAGAAATGCAATTTGTAAGTAAAGCTATCGAGGTCGGTAAGGTTTATCCTAATCCTGTTAAGGATGTAGCAAACATTAATTATAGAATTATAGAAGATACTAAGATCTATAAAGTTGTGATTAGGAATCTTATAGGCAATACAGTAGGTTCTTATAAGCTCGATCCACACAAGGACAATATTCATATTGATTTGTCTCATTTACCTTCAGGGGTTTATTTTTACTCTATTAAGAAAGCAGAGCA
This sequence comes from Bacteroidia bacterium, assembly GCA_030430325.1. GTDB lineage: Bacteria > Bacteroidota > Bacteroidia > Cytophagales > Cyclobacteriaceae > JAUIFR01. Next base: position 2,490 of record JAUIFR010000153.1, read on the forward strand.
AAATATCTACACAAGAAAGTTTTTGGTGAAGTAAATGGGAATATCTCTCGAAGAACGTATCGAGGCGTTTGATCAACTAGGAAAAATAATTAGTAATCTAACTTCTACACAACCAGAACTTATTTACAAAGCTAACATTGAAAATTCCTGGTTTACTGAGCAGCATATAGCATTTGCACTTAAAAATATTGGAGCTTTTCTTACGCTTGAAAAATTGAATAACTGGTTATCGGATTATCAATTCGACCAACCTCATAATATCATTGCCATAATTTGTGCGGGGAATATTCCTCTGGTGAGTTTTCATGATATATTGTGTGTATTGATTAGTGGTAATAAAGCTCAAATAAAACTCAGTAGCCAAGATAAAGTATTGTTACCTTTTATTTTAGATCAGCTCATAGCTATTCAGCCAGATTTTAAAACCCAAATTAATTTTGTTGAGCAGCTTTCTGGTATGGATGCCGTAATTGCAACGGGTAGTAATAATACGGCACGTTATTTTGATTATTATTTCGGTAAATACCCTCATATTATTCGCAAAAATCGAACGTCAATTGCGGTGTTAAAGGGAGATGAATCTGCAGAAGAGTTAAAATTATTGGGTCAAGATATGCTCATGTATTTTGGGATGGGTTGTAGAAATGTCACCAAACTCTTGGTGCCAGATGGCTACGATTTTAATGCATTGTTTGAAGCACTCGGGCAGTTTGACCACATTTTAAATCACTCAAAGTATGCCAGTAATTATGAATATCATAAGGCCATTCATCTCATAGAGATGCTGCCACACTTAGATACTGGTTTTTTACTATTTAAAGAGGCAGAATCTATTTTCTCGCCTTTGAGCTGCGTTCATTATAGTTACTATAAATCTGTACTGGAGGTAGATGAGGTGCTTGTTTCAAATAGTGATCAAATCCAATGTATCGTAGCTAGGGAAGGAGAAGGAAGAGTGCCTTTTGGTGCTGCTCAAAGCCCAGACCTGCATGACTATGCCGATCAAATAGATACGTTAGCATTTCTAAGTGAGCTACAAGAAAAAGCAATTCAAAAATTCTAATCACAAATCTGGGTTTAAGGGAGACTTTTATTAAACTTGTATAAATTTTAGGAATATGAGTTTATTTGGAACTGTCACGGTGGATCAACTTAATGAGCGGATGTGCAATGGCAATATGTTGGAACACCTTCAAATTACGTTTAGCGAGGTTGGGGAGGATTATTTGGTTGCTACTATGCCAGTGGACCACCGTACCCAGCAACCCCTTGGATTGTTGCACGGCGGGGCATCGGTTGTTTTGGCAGAGAGTATTGGTAGTGTGGCGGGTAATCTTGTTGTTTATCCTCAGAAGAAATACTGTGTGGGGTTAGAGATTAATGCAAACCACATCAAAGCAGTACGAGATGGTGTCGTAAAGGGGATTACGAGGCCAATCCATATCGGAGGTAGCACACATGTGTGGGCAACTGAGGTAAAAAATGAACAGGATCAACTGGTTTGTATAGGCAGGATCACACTAGCTGTTTTAAGCCAAAAGAATGATTAAGCAAGCTTCTAAGGTCTATAGAACGTTAGCTGCTATGGTAAGGTTAGCGCACAAAAATAATTTTGGAATAGCATGTTATCGACTACCCCAAAACAAAAATATTCATTGCATTTGTGGGGATATACAACAGCTCAGTCGGGATCAAATACAATTAGCCACCATGGACAAGGGCTTTTTAGTGAGTCCGTTTGAAGATCGTCATGCCACCGTTTTGATACCAGTACATACTAGTTTAATGGTAAAAGAGTCTGATTTTGAGATAATTGGCGATTTAAAACAAGATTTTTATAATAAATTAGATGATGATTGCCCTCTAGCATTTTATAGAAATAGGTCAACCGATGACTCAGCCATTACCCGCGAACAGTTTAGTGGTTTTGTTCAGCAAGCAATCAAAAATATTCAGGGCCAAAAGTTTAATAAAGTAGTGCCTGCTCGTTGCCAATATGTTGATATTCCAGATCAATTTGACTTGTTGGATCAATTCTTGTCTCTGTGTGAAACCTATGCTGATAGTTTTATTTCGTTAGTCAGTACGCCAGAAACTGGTACTTGGATGGGTGCTTCGCCTGAAATTTTAGTGGAGCTGAGTCAAGAACAATTTCATTCGGTGGCGCTAGCAGGAACGCAGGCATTTAGGCACGATATCCCACTAAAAAAAGTCTGCTGGACCCAAAAGGAAATTGAGGAGCAGGCTTGGGTTTCACGCTATATTGTCAATTGCTTTAAAAAAATTAGATTAAGGGAGTTTGAGGAAGAAGGCCCCCGGACGGTCCGTGCCGGTAACTTAGTACACCTCAAATCTGATTTTTATGTTGATCGCACTACAACAAAGTTTGAACATCTAGGTAGTGTGATGTTGGGCCATTTACATCCTACATCTGCTGTGTGTGGTATACCCATGGAGCCAGCTTTGGCATTTTTAAAAAAACATGAACAATTTGATCGAAGTTACTATAGCGGATTTCTAGGACCTGTGGATCACCAAGATTATACAGGTTTATTTGTAAATTTAAGATGTTTGCAGTTTCTCCAAGATAAAATCTGCCTGTATGCGGGAGTTGGGGTGACCGCCGACTCAGATCCACACCAAGAGTGGGAAGAAACGAACCTAAAAATACAAACGTTATCCAGGTTTATTAATTAACAATAAAATTAAAAAAATGGAATTTTTACCACCAGATTTAGACGAATATGCAGCGGGCCATACCCAGCAAGAATCAGCCTTATTACAAAAAATTAATAGAGATACCTATGCAGAGGTCCTCATGCCACGGATGTTATCGGGCCATGTGCAAGGTAGGGTGTTGGCTACTTTTTCCCACATGATTCGACCCAAAAATATATTAGAAATTGGTACTTTTACGGGGTATTCGGCCATTTGCTTGGCAGAAGGGCTGGCGCAGGGAGGTAAACTCACTACTATTGATATAAATGAAGAATTAGAGGAGCGTGTACGTGGGTATTTTGTTGAAGCAGGTATTGCTGATCAAATCGACTACCTTATAGGTGATGCTACGCAAATAATTCCTTCACTGACTAACTCTTTTGATCTTGTATTTATTGATGCCGATAAAATCAATTATTCCAATTACTTTGATTTGGTGATGGATAAGACTTCACCAGGTGGATATATTATTGCGGATAATGTGCTTTGGAGTGGAAAAGTACTAGCAAATAGCAGTGACAAAATCGATAAAGATACACAAGCCATCATGAATTTTAATGAAAAAGTAACTCAAGATCCACGTGTCGAACAAGTGCTGTTTCCCGTAAGGGATGGTCTCATGGTCATGCGAAAATTACCTTAAAATAATAAATTTTGCCACATTTTTGAATTAATTGTGCAAATTACGTTCAATTACTAATTAAAAAATCTGAAACTTCGTCTTTATTGATTTTTTGACTCTCTAGCTCCAATATGATATCAAAAGCTTCTGAGGTCTGAATGATGGCCTCATTAATAAAAGCGTTTGAGAGGGTGTCCTGCTGTTCCCATCTTTTCATAAAACCACCATAGAGTTTTTTCTCTGGATTAAGTAATAAAGTCCACATTTGAGTGGTTTCGGTATTTTTGGGTCGGTGTCGCTCATATTCAAGTTGCTTTTGCAGCATTAAGCCAACTTTCTCTCGCTCTTCAGCTAGTTCTTTAAAGGGCCTATTCGCCTTTTTCATTAAGTTTGCAGCTTCGACTTTGGCAGAAACCGTTTCTTTATAAGCAACCGCATCATAAAAACTCATCGTGGTGCAACTACTGCAGGCAATGATGATTAACGTAAGTAGAAAATGTGTCTTTTTCATTTATGTTAGAATTTTTTAAATCAGTTTAATTCAAAAAATAATTTGTTTTGGAGAATTTACATTGCCCTACAATTGATTTTGTTCTTCTCAATTTTAGCCCCACAATTATTCCTTTATTCCATATTTATTATCATTTATATCCCTAAAAATGGAATATTTTTCAAGTAAATTTCTGAGATTTCATTAAAAATCCTAAACTTGCAACACATTTATTTAAATTAATTATGATAAAGAACCTACTTTTTTTACTCCTAGAGGCACCAATTGATCCCAATAAAAAACCACCACTTATAACAAATGATGCAGTGGTATTGGGTATTCTCATTATTATTTTGGCTGTCATATTTAAAACTTCAAGTAGTAATCAACCCAAATGGAAAAAGTTTTACACCTTTGTCCCGTCCATTTTATTGTGTTATTTTATACCTTCAGTACTCAACTCCATGGGCGTGATCGACGGTGAAGCTTCTTCACTTTATTTTGTTTCATCCAGATTTTTATTGCCAGCTAGTATTACACTGCTTACATTAAGTATTGATATAAAGGGAATTATAAATCTTGGCCCAAAGGCAGGGATCATGTTTTTGACAGGTACTGTCGGTGTGGTTTTTGGAGGGCCAATTGCCATATTAGTAATTAGCACTTTTAATCCAGAATTAGTAGGTGGTGCGGGTGCCGATGCTGTTTGGCGTGGCATGACCACTGTGGCAGGTAGTTGGATTGGCGGAGGTGCTAATCAAACCGCTATGTTTGAAGTGTTTGAGCCCAGCTCAACGCTATTTTCTTCTATGATCACTGTTGATGTGATTGTGGCGAACCTATGGATGGCATTTTTATTGTATGGGGCGGGTATTTCAAAAGCATTAGATAAAAAATTAAAAGCCGATTCGAGTGCGATTGATGAGCTTAAAGATAAAGTTGAAAAATACCGGATGAGTATTGCCAAAATCCCGAATTTAACAGATACTATGGTCATATTGGCCGTGGGTTTTGGAGCGACAGCAATAGGGCATTTAATAGCTGATTTTATTGCACCTTGGCTAGCGGAAAATGCCCCTGGTTTGAAGAAATTTAGTTTGACCAAAAACTTTTTTTGGATCGTAGTAATCACAACTACAATTGGATTGACTTTATCTTTTACTAGGGCAAAAAAATTAGAGGGAGCGGGTGCATCGCGTATTGGTAGTGCTCTTTTATATATTTTAGTAGCCAGCATCGGTATGAAGATGAACATCATGGCGATATTTGAGACCCCAGGTTTATTTTTAATAGGGCTGGTGTGGATGCTCGTGCATGTGAGCTTGATGCTGCTCGTGGCCTATTTAATTAAAGCCCCATTTTTCTTCCTGGCAGTGGGGAGTCAGGCAAATATTGGAGGTGCTGCCTCAGCACCCATCGTGGCATCTGCGTTTAACCCATCTTTAGCCACGGTAGGTGTATTGTTAGCTGTGTTTGGTTATGCTTTGGGCACGTATGGAGCATATTTATGTGGTCTGTTGATGCAAATGGTGGCACCATAATAATTTAACGAATTTTGCAAATTACATTGAAAATATAATAAATATTGAACAAATTTAGCAAAATAAATTTATTCTGTGTAACCCGTTCAATCCGTGGCCATCTGTGATTCAGATTCAGACCAAAAAATTGCATTATCACATGATTCTTCCATCTTGAAATGCACTAAATATTTACTTTCATCAATTTAGCCATCCCAATTAATAGTTAATATAAACCATCTGCCTAACTCCTTTTTAATCATTTACAGGCTAATAAAAATTGTATTTTTTATCATCATGATATCACTTTTTAAAGAAATCTATCTCACTTCATAAAATTGCACTACCCCAAGGGTAACATTTCTTCCTTTTCTGGTATTATTAAATAACTCTAAGATATTAATTAAGGAAAACACCATGTCCGAAAAAACGTACCAAAGCACAGATGGCCACCAGCCTGCTCATCAGGCTAATCAAGCACAAGCTGCAAGCCAAGTGTATGACCGCCCATATTATACAAATGATCCAGCCAAGAAGCGGGAGGAGGTGGATAATACCCCGTACGAAAAGAATCTTAAAACACTCAAGCGTTTACTAGGCGAATACCGATTCACATCATCCAAACAGGCCATTGAGGCCTATCAGATCTTTGATGGACTTTCACCAAAGCTAAAATCACGCTTTGAGCAGGAACATCCCGATAAATTTACAAAAATGCTGGACAACCTTCCAGCCGAGTTTATCGATAATTTACAATCCGGTTTTGAAAAAGGTATTTCAAGCAAAAGCAGCGAGAAAGATAAGCCTTCGGGCGTCGATCGCATGCTAGAAATGCTTAAAAATCAACAAAACCGGTCAACGCAACAATTACAAGATACATCAAAAAATGTTACCGGTTCGATGAAGGCCATTGAAATCAATAGTTTTACTGAATCAATTTGGCAAAATTCGCGCAATTTAGAGCTTGTTTTAAGTATTTTAGCCCAAAATGAAGCTACCGGAATAAAAGCCGCTGAAGTGCTTTCAAATGCTCGAGTCCTTATCCATTGGTCAAATTCATATGCCTAGCATCGCCTCTAAAGGGCGCGGAGCCACCTTCAATGGGGCACGTGCCAAGCTAAAAATTGTGATGGGAGAAGATAAAAAGGAAGAAAAGAGGATTATGCTGAGTGAATTCCACGCGCAAAGCATACTGGCCGCCAATATTAAACTGGAATATAAAGGGAACACGTATCAGCTCAGAGGAGATCATGTCTTTGAAAACTTTCAAATTACTGGCATGCAGT
>JAUIFR010000154.1 GCA_030430325.1 Bacteroidia bacterium
TATTGTTGATTTTCAAAACTTTAATATAACAAAAAGGCATGATTTTTTCTAATATATAACCATAATTATTCCCTATTTTTTATTGAGTTCTTAACGCAATTTATTAATCGAGCTCAGGTATAATCACTAACCAAATATTCTCCCTCATTAATTTTTTGATATACCCTTTTGTTATAGGTCCTACCCTCTACGGCATATTCGAAATAATCACTAAAATATTTCTTTTGTTCTTGCTGGGCCATCCCACTTGCTAATGAGAAAACCATAATTATAAATAATGTTTTCATGTGCTAAGTTTTTGATTTTTATAAGCTCAAAGGATTTTATTTAGGTTTTGTTAACAACGTAGTTTAATTGAGGTCATTATTAAACAATTAATATTTAACATATTTTGCTAAATTCAATGAATTATTTTTATATTTTGAATGTAATTAGCAAAATTTAATCAAAATAAATTACTTAACTTTTCTTCCTTCACAATTTTGATCTTGACATTCCCCATAAAAATTAAGGGCATGTGCTAATATGTCGAACTTATAAAATTCAGCCACGGTACGTTGGATTTCATGAATTCGGGGGTCACAAAACTCAAGTACCTTATTACATTGAGTGCAAATCAAATGATCGTGCTGCCTATAGCCAAACGACTTTTCGTATTGGGCAAGGTTCTTACCAAATTGATGCTTGGATACCAAATTACAGTCCACTAATAGGTCAAGTGTATTATAAACAGTAGCTCTACTTACCCGATAATTCTTATTTTTCATATTGATGTAGAGGGACTCCACATCAAAATGCTCTTGAATGGCATAAATTTCCTCCAATATAGCAAAACGCTCCGGCGTCTTGCGCAGCTGTTTTTCTTCCAAGTAGCTTGTAAAGAGCTCTTTTACTTTTTGATAATGTGGGGGTTGATTTTTATCCAATGTCAATCAGTTTGAAGTTTGAACTGAATCTTGAGCCTGATAGGCCTCATTCATCGCAGCTAGCACTTCATTTGTTACTTCCATATTATCCTTTGCATAAAGCACACCGGTACCTTTAGCATAGGAGAGCACTAACTTAAAATTCTTGCCCTTACTATATTCTTTAAAGAAATCAATGACGTTATTATAGAGCGAATCGTTAATTGCAGCTTCTTGCATGGCTACCTGTTGGGTATATTCTTGCTGTAGTTGCATTAACTTCTGTTGCTCTTGCATGAGTTCTTGCTCCTTAACTTGAGCTTGTGACGGCATCATTGAAGCGGCCGTTTGTCGAAAATTCATCATCTCATTTTCTAGTGATTTCGCCTTTTGCTTAAGGATTTTATCCAAATTCATTCTCTTTTTCTCCATTTCAAGCTGCTTATCCTTAAAATATTGGTAGTTGAGCAGCAGGGTATCTGTATTTACGTATACAATTTCCTGATTACTCATGCTCACTGGGGCTTCAGATGATTCAATCTCTCCTACAGGCTCAGAAGAAGTACAAGTTTTGGAGGAAGTATATAGATAAAATAACACGGCTATTGCAACGATACTTGCACCATGAAGTACATAAGAAATTTCTTTTTTCATTGTTTTTAAATTTAGCCTCAAATATAAAGGAATATAATGAGAATTCAATTTTATATAATTGCTTGGGAGTGCCGTTTTGATTATAAAGAGGAATCTCCTACTTTTGAGTTATATTATCAAAAATATGATTGATCGAGCCACAGCACCAACCTTACAATCCATTACTGAAGTTCCCATCCCCTCATTTTCAAATAAAATATTAGCCAATCAGCTTCCATTTCACTATCTAAATGCTGGTGTACAGCCTATATTTTATTTAGAAATATTGTATAGAGCAGGTAGTTGGCATCATGATACAGCGGGTTTCACTGGCATTATGATACAGGCCCTTAAACAAGGCACAAATGATTACTCTGCCGAGCAAATTCAACAGAAATTTGATCTACTAGGTGGGTTTTTAGAAATTTTGCCTGGTACAAGGCATAGTAGTGTGCGCATCATCGGCCTAACATCTAAGTTAGATGAACTGCTGGCTTTACTTGCTGACCTATTATTAAATAGTGCTTTTCCTGAGGAGGAGCTTAATTTATGCAAGCGTCTTGAAATTGAACAATACCTTCAAAATAAGAAGAAAACAAATTTTATTGCTGCTGAAACATTTAGAAGTCAGCTTTTTGGAGGAAGCCATCCCTACGGTAGAACCATAGATACTGAAATTATCCTAAAGATTGATCGTAATCAACTCATTAATCAGTATGAGCAACTTTTTAAAGGTAACTGGGAGGGCATAGCAGTAGGCAAGCTTACAGCACATCATCTAAATAGAATCGTATCATTTCTGGAACAACTACCTTATCACACGCTAGGTAGCGAACAAAAATACCAAATGAACACAAAACCTGGGGCTAACCATAAACACATGGAAGACGCCAAGCAAGTTTCGTTGTCCATGGGGCAATTACTCATCTCAAAACAACATCCAGATCACCTCCCCCTTAGCGTAGCCATTGTGGCTCTTGGAGGCTATTTTGGGTCCAGACTCATGCAAAATATTCGGCAGCGTAAAGGGTATACTTATGGTATATACTCTATTTATGGCCTATTACATGAAGCCGGGTATTTAAGCATTCAAGCCGATATCAAGCCGGATTGTTTGGAAGATTGTGTTCGAGAAATTAAAAAGGAAATAGTAACCCTGCAGAAGCAACCTATGAATCAAGAAGAACTTGAGCGCGTCAAATCCTATATGGTCGGGCAATTTATTGGTAAGTGGCATGCCCCTGGTGATTTAATTAATCAGTTTAAAAGCCTTTACTTAAATGGTATGGACGAATCTTATGCAAAAGCATATATTTCTTCCATTCAGTCGCTTACCTCATCAAACATTCAGCAAGCTGCTGCTCGCCACATCCATATAGACCAGTTTGTTGAAGTAAGTGTTGGAAAAATAAGTTGAAAGAGCCCTACTTATTTGGTGTAAAACTTATGGTATCGATTCTATACTTGCCATTTATTTTTTTAATCAAGCCATAAACTGTAAACGTACCACCTCTATATTGATACTTTGCAATAAAATAGTGTATACCATTACGAGATGTACCTCGGTGGTCAAACCAGAAATTTACTGGTGTATGCTGCTTGAAAAAATCCCTTAACATAAATTCAGCCTGCGCTTTACTATAGCTGGCCTCCTGACCGTTAAGTGTAATTCCAATACGTGTGGGATTCACATACTTCACTAGCTCTCTGGCACTTCCAATCTTAAAAGCACTTGAGATCTCCTGAAGTATCGGCTCAACATCTCCATCAGCAGCTTGAGCCGTAGCACTACCTGCCCATGCCGCAACGAACAAAAACATCAGCCCAATTATATGTATTTTTACACCCTTCACGATTATCCTTTCCATAGTACAAGCCAAAACTATGCCAATTTTAATAATTATTGATTTTTGGTTGGTCAAACTTTATGGATTTGCCCTGCAGAAATTAATGTATTATCTATTCTAAGAGTGCTCTCACAGTTAGTTTTTAAAGCCAATTTAACCCCTACAATACATTAAAATTTTGCTTCGGACTAATAATATACGAAAAATTCAGATCAATTTAAAATACAAGGTGGTTATAATTATTTCTTGGTGCTGACCATTTTCTCCGTTATATCCTTAATTGCCTGCTCAAAAACTCCACTGTGGCTTGCCTCTAACTCGATAATTTGGCAATTGGGTATATTTTGAAGCACATTTTTGTTTTTTTGAGGTAATATTACTCGATCATAACGCCCGATATATACAATTAAATCTATTGAAGTCTGGTTGAGTAATTTAATTAATTTTGGGGTCTGAACCGAAATATACCTAAAGTTAGTCCAAGTATAATATATCTTTAATCTTTGAGACTTGCGCCGCATTTGATGATCAGCAAATTTCCCTAACCAAGTACTTACAAGCCTTGCTCTTTGCAATGACTTTTTAAGTAAAAAAAATAACTTAGGTTTATGAATAATATAGTAAAAAATGGATTTCAAATAAAGCGGATGCACAGCTAGTTTGTACCAAAGTGATGTACGTAGTCCATCAGGGGCAATCAAGTATATCTGCTCTACCATTGGAGCAAAACGGGATAAGAGCGTCAGTGCGAACCTACCTCCAAGGCTATAGGCAACTAAAGTAAATCGTTTAATATCATGCTTCTTAATTAATTGGTCAACTAAGATATGCCAGTTTTCTACCGAAAACGCTTTCCTTGGCCAACTGCTATTACCATGATACAATAAGTCTAGCGAAATGACTTGATAGCCAGCTTGAAGCTTATCAGTAAATGTGTTAAACAATGCATGGCTTTGCCCAAAACCATGAATACATATTACAAAGCGCTCACCTTGGCCATGTAGTGAATAGGCAAATCGGAAAGTGTCTAATTGGACATCATGCATGATTAGATAAATTGAACTTGATAGGTTGAAAATTTAATTAAAGGTTGTGAATATTGATGAATTATTCAACTGTGCATTAAAATCAACTAAAAAAAACAACTTATTGCATGAGATAAAACTTTGTATTATTTATAAAAATCACCTTGGTCCCATTCTCTTCAAATGGCCCGCCATCAATATATAATTTCTCATGAATACCAAATACGCTAATATCCATGGTATCCTTTTGAAGGGTAATTTTGCCTCCTTTAATTGTTTTATTTGATATGCTATAGTCTCCAGTACCATCAGATTTTACTGCTAAATATCCCCCATTGCTAGATTCCCACTCACCTATAAAAGGCTCCGTTTCAGCATTAAACTGTGATCTACTGACACATGCAAGTAAAAAAATTATCCCTGATATAATAATTAAGTTTCGCATATAATAATTCAATGGCTCAATATAGTTCCCTTTTATTGAAATTTGATATTCAAAAATTTATAAATATTACACCCGTATTTATTCCTTTTAATTTTGTGTCGATGAATAATTTGATAAATTAATTTAAAATTATTGATATTTTTCGTAGTTTTGAGATAATTAGAATGGTTGTTTTACATATTCTATTCTTAAATTTTTTTACAAATTTGAATGGATAACATGGGTTATCACTATGAAATTTCAAATGGTAGTTAGGCATACAATTAGGATCGTTTTACTAAGTCTTATTATTTCAAACTCAGTTTTCGCACAGACTGCAGAAAGTCTTGGCGGAAATATAAACTCTATGTATGATGAGAGCCACCCGGTATTGTCAGATGATGGATCGACATTATTTTTTACAAGGAGTTATCATCCAGAAAATATGGGTGGGAAAAAAGACCCAGGAGACATTTGGTTCAGCACATTAGATGAAAATGGTAAATGGAGTAAGGCTATAAATTTGGGTTTACCGTTAAATAACCATTATTATAATGCGGTTTTATCCATTACTAAAGATGCTGAGACCATTTATTTGCAAAGCATCTACAAGCCAAATGGCAAAAAACCTGATTCACAAGGAGTATCTTATGCTTCAAAATCTAGTTTTGGGTGGAATTTCCCAGCTCCACTTAAAATTAAATATTTTACAAATAAATCTGACCATCAAAGTTTAAGTATTTCACCTGATGGAAAAGTAATGATTTTATCACTTGAATCATTTGGAACATATGGCGCGGAAGATCTTTATGTTTGCTTCAAACAAGAAGACGGCACGTGGTCTGATCCTAAAAATTTGGGTACCAAAATTAATACCCAATACCAAGAAATGACACCTTTTATTTCTCCTGATAATAAAACATTGTTTTTTGCGTCTAACGGACTCCCAGGTAGTACTTCAAGAGACATATTTAAAAGTGTACGCCAAGACGATACCTGGACAAATTGGTCTGATCCAGTACGGTTATCAAATGTAAATTCAACTGGTGTTGAGCTTTCGTATTTTATTCCGAAAAAAAGTAACTATGCTTATTTTGTTACTACCCAAAACAGTGACGGATACGGTGATATAAAAAAAATAAAGTTAAGCCCTGATGAGTTGCCAAAATCAATTGCGATAGCGGAAGACCCTGCCATGGCAGATGATCAAAAAGTATCCATGATTTGCCGTGTGCTCAATCAAAAAACAAACCAACAAATTGCAGCACAAGTATTTTACCGAGATAATGGTACAGCAAACTATAAGAAAGTCAATGCGAATGCAGCGGGTCAATTTATATTTGCTGCCAATAAAGGCTCAAATGCTGAGATAAGAGTAAAGGCTAATGGGTACCTGACTTTGAATGAAAAGTTTGCTTTTAATGAAAATATGGAGCAAGATTTCTCACTCACACCATTGGAGGTAGGCACCACCATTCAAATGAACAACGTACTTTTTAAGCAAGGTACCGAGGTAATTCTAGAAGAATCTTATGAGGAAATTGACCGATTTGTTAACCTGATGGAGGAGTACCCTCAAATTGAAATCGAACTTTCGGGACATACTGATAACCAAGGTAATTCTAAACTTAACTTGGAGCTTTCACAAAAAAGAGCTGAAAAAGTGATGGATTATATGGTAGAGCAAGGAGTTGATGCATCAAGGATAGTAGGGAAAGGTTACGGAAGCTCAAGGCCCATTGCTAGTAACCAAGGAGAACAAACTCGCCGTTTAAATCGTCGTGTAGAGATCACGATATTGAAAAAATAAGGCTTAAAGAATTTATTATCTTACTTAACCTGCATTATTCATCGACCTATCTATTGCAAGTCAAAATTTCTATTATAATCGGTTAATTGATCATATTTAGCTAAATTCATTTATTAATTCAAATTCATACTGAATATTTATTTAAAATTCCGATATATTTTCAGTATACTGAAAACTTTTATATAAATTTAGAAAAATTTTCAGTATAGATTATGTTAATACGAGGCCATTACTGTTTCGAGTGATGAATTTACTCAAGACTATAAAGGTGTAAAGCATATGCACATTACGAAGTTTTTGGCTGAAGCATAGGCTCAAAAATATGATTAAAATAGATTAATCCCTCCACCACCTCCCATTGCACTTATCAAAGAGGGGTTCCTGCTCTACCATTCGGTTTGTCATGAAATCCATCTTTATCAGTCAATTTATCAATATTGTCTTTTTTACGACGCTCATTTTCCCACTTTTCTTTTTGTTCCTGTGGTGTATGAGTAGCGTAAGTGTAAGCTTCCCCAAAAACCGAGACAAAAAATAATAGCAAAAACTGCTTCCATTAAATTATGATCCCTTGAAATAGTGATAACAAGCGCAGAGAAAACAATAGCAAGAATAATAAAAGTAATTAATAGTTTAATAGTAAAACCTGTATACGTAGTCGTGAATTTTTTCATTCATTATAGCTGATAACGTTGATAATATGGGGCGTTTGGCATTTCAAAGCTCAAAAGTATCAAACCGCTATATATTTTATTAAGTGTTACCAAGCTCAAAATCAGCACTATCCGCCAAATGACCTATATTTATTGTTGGCATTTCGTGCATTATTCCTCACCTTTCAATCTTTTCACCTCTTTATCAAAATCGGATGTATAATTCTTATCTTGGATTTTTCTGTATTTATCATACTCTTGTTCAGCCTTCAGTTTTGCCTCTAAAGCACTTATTTTTCCTTTGTCTTTTAGAATCGGGTAGTTTGATAATTCAAGGAATTGATGCAAAAATTTAATCCAATCCTGCATGTTGGTCGGAATCTGTCTTTCTGCTCTTGTCTCTGCTAAATCGAGGTAAGCTGAAACAATCCGATTAAGTTCTTTAATATGCTGCTCGTTTAAGTAATTTTTGGCAATTGACACATCAGATTTTAATATTTTACCTTCTGGTGCATGTTTCCAGTTCGTCAATCCCATGAATATTTTCGAAGCATCAGCCGATGAATAAATTATCTCAGCAGCAGTCTTACCAGTTATCGCCCAATGTAATTTGTTTTGAACTGTTGCAAAAAAGTCTTTGGTCAGAATATCGGTATTATCATAATCAATCGACAAGGCATATATGTCGGTAATCTTTTGATAGAATCTACGCTCACTTGCTCGAATCTCTCGAATCCGTTCAAGTAATTCGTCAAAATAATCTTTCCCAAAGTGTTTACCTTGTTTTAAGCGGTCATCATCTAAAACAAATCCTTTTGTTATGAACTCGTTTAATACTTTGGTAGACCAAATCCGAAATTTCGTTGCTTTATTTGAATTTACCCTGTATCCAACCGCTATTATTGTGTCTAAATTGTAAAACGTTGTCTTATATTTTTTCCCATCAGCGGCAGTATGTTCCAAAATGGAACTAACTGAACTTTCAACTAACTCTCCTGATTCAAAAATGTTTTTCAGGTGTTTAGTTATTGCAGGTCTTTGAACTCCAAACAATTCGGCTATTTTCTTTTGAGTCATCCAAAAAGTATCATCTTGAAAAATGACCTCAATTTTTATAATTCCATCATCTGATTGGTAAAATATAATTTCGGATTCTTTTGCCATTTAAGTTTTTGTCTCAAATATAAACAATTTCACTTCGTTTCAAGCTTGCAATGCGGTTTCTTAGCATGAATGCCAACGGTCTCGTATAACCGTCAGTTACGGGATTAAAGATAATGATTTTCAGTTAAGCACTGACGTCAGCAATTCCAAGTGGATTCGGACGTAGTCGAATCCGCCGTAATTGCGGTTATGCATTGTTGTACACAGTGTTTTCATATAATTTTAATCAATAAATAAATCAAACATCCAAAAGATAGTCCAAATGATAATAAGGAAAGAAGAGTCTGACTACTAATTTTCTTTCCATATTGTTCTCTCTCTATTTCAGTCCATTCTTTTTCGTGAGCTGCAAATCTGTGAATTCCCATTTGTCTTATTTCTAACCAAATCAGAAAAATCAAGTTGGCAATAGGAAAACAAACTGTCCAAAGTTTTATAATAGGTGAATCACTTGGAAAAGTTCCAAGAACCATAAATGCTCCAATTAAAATATTATTGAAATTAAAAACTTTGTCGTGAATTCTGTCAAAGCTATTTTGAATTTGATTTGTCGAATGTTCAACTCGTCTTTCTACTTTTTCAAATATTTTTTCAGTATCGGGAAGTTCTTCGTCAATTTTTTGTCGGATATTAATTTCCTTTAAAGATTGATTTATTT
>JAUIFR010000155.1 GCA_030430325.1 Bacteroidia bacterium
GTTCGGCCTCTTTCGGAGAAATATTAAAAAAGAAGGGATCGAATTTGTCTACATCACTCAGCGCCCCCATCCACTTGCTGTAAGACTTACCCTTAGCCTGCGGATCTTGATCAAAATAGGCTTCCATATTCCAACGATCAGTAGGAATTTCACCCACGAGATCCGTACCATTTTTTAGATGCTCCCAAAACGAATCTAAATCTTGTGAACCAGGAAACACACCAGACATACCTACAATGGCAATATCAGTAGAATTGGTCTCAGGTTGGACGTGCAACTTGGTGGACTTAGGATTAACGGAAATTAAATTATTTTTATCTTTTTTTGATATTTTATTAAAATTTAAGTCTATTTTTTGATTTTTTTGCAATTTTAATGCTTCTTTTAACCTATCTGTTTGATCTATCATTTCTGTTACGCTATGACTCACCACCACTTTGCCCACATGTGCTCCAGTCTCTACAAATGCCATGGCGTCATGAATTTTTGATAGAGGATAAATGCGGCTAACCACAGGCACCAAAGCTTTTTTGGCCAGTAAAACATTCAATAAGGCAAAGGTAGCGTCCAAATCTAAATCAATGGCACCAGCTAGCAGCTGCTTCCGCAAATCAATACTAATAATTCGTTGATTATCAATCAGATTAGATAGATCTAATTTAGCACTGGCTTTTAGTGCGTGCACGGCAAGTTCCACATACCGTCCTTGAGGAGCTAATAAATTCATCCCCGCTTGAATCATATTACCCGAAAGCATATTAAGGACGACATCATACCCAACTCCTTGAGTCAATTGTCGCATCTGCTCCTCAAAATATCCACTTTTATAATTACCAACATGCTCAAGGCCAATTTCTTGCAAAAAAGAACGTTTAGCCTCTCTGCTCGATGTACCTGTAGGAATAGCTCCCACCAACTGACTAAGCTGAACGGCCATCAAGCCACAACCCCCAGCAGCGGTTTGAATTAGGATCCGCTCATTCGCGTTTAGGTTAGCTTTAGCTAAGCTATAATAAGTAGTTAAAAAGATAATAGGTAGGCTACACGCTTCTTCATAACTCAGAAACTCAGGCATAGGCCAAACTGATTGAGTGGAAACATTCACATGAGAGGCATGCCCACCCAGCTGTGTCCCTGTAATGGCCATAACCGGCTGCCCTATTTTGATTTTTTCAGCTCCCTCCCCCACTTTTTCGATCACACCAGCTACCTCAAAACCAGGCACAAAGGGATAGGCCGGCATGGTCGGATAAATTCCTTTGATACACATAATGTCTGGAAAATTGATACTGGAGGCTTTTACCCTAATTTGAACTTCTCCTGGAGCAGGATTTGGCACATTGAATGCTTGAATAGTAGTAGTATGAACCTCTTGAACGCTACTTACAAGGTAAGCAAAGGGCTTATTTTGATCGAAATTGGCAAAATTTATTGAATTATTGGTAATTTTAGGTGAATTTAGTTCATAATTCGATGAAAAATTTAGGGCGATGAAATCGGCTAATCGATTCAGGGTAGGGTGATCATACAAATCCGTTGCAGATAGGTTCAATGAAAATTCGGTATTGACTTGTTTTACAAATTCAATCCCATTGATCGAATCCATCCCAAAGTCAATGAATTTTTTGTCTGGATCAATGAGTTCATCTTTATCCAAATATAAGGACTGAGCAAATAGGTTTACTAGCCGATCAAATATCTCGGTAGTTTCTATCATTGGTTTCACTTCACTCATTTTAACGCCTTCGTTTGGCAAAATTTCAAGTTTACTAGTTTTAATGGGGGCATTCAATAATGACACCTTGTCGTTTTGACTGGAAAAATCAATTTTAGAGACATTCTCGCTTGATTGTGACTGATCTGTAGATACTGGAATGCCGTGTTCGTTTTTTGGAGCGAAATAATTAGGATGGTCTTTCTTTAAAACAAAATTTGATGGAAGAACAGGATTAAGCTGTACTTTTTGAAAAGTACCATTGGTTGCTTGTAAAGTATTTACCGTTGCTGATTCATCACCTTGATCGTACCAGTATCTTTTTCGAGCAAATGGATAGGTTGGCAAACTGATTTTGGAGGGTCTTTCACTTGGATAAAGTTGCCACCAGTCTATGGCAGCCCCCAACGTCCATGATTTTGCAATTTTTTTAAAATTTTCTAATTTATTTGAATTATTTTCAAAAAATACATTAATTGATTGATTTTTTTCTAAATCTTCCTTTAATACCTGATTCATATAAAGTTGATCATATGCTCCTTGCAAGTAATTCTGCCATTTCTGTACTAACTCATTTTTATCCTTTGCAATAAATGCTAGTCTGCTACTCAATGGCTCTCTACCTACTTGTAAGGTAAAAGCTACTTCATGAAGTTGAACCGTATGTTTCTTTATGAAATCAGTTAGATTTTCGACTTGTTGCTTGAGTTGCAGTTCGTTTCTGGCAGATAAAACAATAATGGCTGGCATTTCACTTACATAAGGTTTCTTCGAATTGACTGAATATTCCTCAACAACTAAGTGTGCATTGGTCCCACTAAATCCAAAACTACTGATGGCAGCACGTCTAACTTGCTCGATTTCAACTTGCCAGCTTTTAAGATGCTTATTTATATAAAATGGACTTTCGAACAGCTTAATATGTTCGTTTTCCTGCTTCACATGAAGGCTTGGGGCTATTTTACCATGCTTAAACTGCATAAGTACTTTATGTAATCCAGCGACACCCGCTGCTGCAGATGTATGACCCACATTACTCTTCGCTGAACCAATCCCGCAATACCCTGTCTGATCCGAATAAGGCTGAAAAACTTTTGTAAGCGCCTCTATTTCAATTGGATCTCCAAGCTTTGTGCCCGTACCATGTGCCTCTACATAGGTGATCGTTTTAGGATTAATTTTAGAAGATTCATAAATCTCCTTCATTAGTTCTATTTGTGAGTTTACACTCGGCGCCGTCATGCCATTGGTCCTTCCATCTTGGTTTATCCCACTACCCAGAATTACTCCCTTAATGGGATCCCCATCGTGTACTGCATCACCAAGACGCTTGAGAATCACTACACCAGCGCCCTCTCCAGGCACAAATCCATCTGCTTGATTATCAAAGGCTTTACATTTTCCTTCTCTGGAAAGCATCCTTGCAGCACACATATTCCTGAATGGCTGAACCCCCAGATACAATGAAACACCTCCTGCTACTGCCAAATCAATTTCTTTATTTTTTAAAGCCTGACAAGCCAAATGAATGGCCACTAATGAACTAGAACAGGCCGTATCAATAGCAATGCTAGGTCCTTTTAAATTGAGTAAATAGGCTAATCTTGCTGCAAAGATGGAGGAAGAGTTACCTGTCATGAGATGGGAAGCATTGGGTTGATATCCATTTTGCTCAGCCAGTTGCATATATTCGTTGCCCATTATGCCCACATAGGTGCCGCATTTCATACCATCTAAGCCTACCTTATTGAACCCTGCATCTTCCAAGGCTTTCCAACATTCTTCCAAAAAAATTCGATGCTGCGGATCCATCCACCGTGCTTCTGAGGGCGGAATATTAAAAAATAAGGGGTCAAATTGATCCATATCCTCTATTTTACCTAACCACTTAGCATATATTTCCCCATTTGGATTATAAAATTGATTGGTATCCCATCGGTCCTTGGTTACCTCTTCAACACAATTTATACCTTGGGCGAGGTTTTCCCAATATTGATCTAAATTGGGAGATTTTGGATAGCGTCCACTCATCCCAATGATAGCAATTTGATCTTCTGACGGTTTATTTACAAGTCTTGGAGTAGGTTTTGAATCAATTTTTGTACTTGATTGGATTGGTGTTTGGTCATTTATAATTTGGGTAAATTGTTGCTCATGTTGATCAACAGGTAAGTTAGCCCTAATATGTTGGGAAAGTAGATGGAGGGTTGAGTAGTCATAAAGAACTGTGACTTCTAGTTTTAAAGCAAACGTATCATTGATCTTTTTTATTAACTCTACCCCCATTACAGAGTCTACGCCAAGTGTCTGAAAGGATTTATTTTCTTTAATTTTATCTTCGGGGATGAATAAAGCTTCTACTAATAATTGTTTTAACGTTGATGTAACATCCTCCAATGTCCAATTGTTTTTATCTATAGGCATTTTTAAATTGCCCAACGCCATTTTTGATGAAACCTCCTTCATTGAATGTGATACCACGGAAGAAGCAGGCATATCCAACTTTACTTTCTTATTAAACTGTAATTCAGTGTTTTGTGAATTAATCTTTAATTGGATTTCAGATTTATTTTCTCCCAATTGGTTCTGAACGGAAACAATGGTAGTTGATTTGATTAAATGATCATACCAGTATGATTCTTTAGCAAATGGATAGGTCGGTAAGCTTATTTTTTTTGGCTTCGAGACTCCATATAGCTCATTCCAATCAACATTTACACCTTTCACCCAAAGCTGAGCTAGATCGTTCCAATTTTGAGTGTTAACAGCAGATTGAACCTTGACCTGACTTGATTTATTTTTTAATAAAGAAACTGATTTTTCTTCTTCCGCATTTCCAAGAAAGAGTTGATCTACATTTCCATTCAGATAATTCCTAAGTTGATCGAGCAGCTCATTTTGATTACTTACAATCATGGCCAGTCGCTCTTCCATAGCCTCTCTACCCACTTGTAGGGTATAAGCCATATCGAATAGGTTGGCTTCCTGATTAGCTTGTATATATCGTTTTAAATTTTGCACCAGATCCATTAGCTGTTTCGTCGTTTTTGCTGACAAAACAAAAATCGCTGGATGATTACTTGTATAATTTTTCTCAAGCTGCTGATACGCTTCAATAATCATATGCGCATTACTTCCACCTGCGCCGAAACTGCTGATGCCAGCTATTAAAGGTTTATTATCATCCAATTCCCAGTCTTCTATAAATTGTTGAACTTTAAATGGAGTCTGCGCAAATTGAATGCTCTGATTGAGCGAATGAGAATGCAAAGAGGGCACTAATTTCTTATGTTTCATTTGCAGTAAAACTTTGGTCAATCCCGATATACCCGCGGCTGATTCCGCATGCCCCATATTACTTTTAACACTTCCAATAGCGCAATATTGCTTTTTTTCGGTCGCATAAGCCTTCGTAAGTGCAGATATCTCGATGGGGTCTCCCAAACTGGTGCCTGTGCCATGAGCCTCTAGATAACTCACATCTTCGGGTTGAATATTAGCATCAATGAGTGCTTCTTTTATCACTGAAGTTTGTGCTTTTGGGTTAGGTACCGTATACCCATTCACTTTACCTCCATGATTAATGGAACTACTTCTTATGATTCCATAGATTTGATCTCCATCAAGTTCCGCTTGATATAGAGGTTTTAATAAAACTGCACCAACACCTTCGGCAGGCACATATCCATCAGCTCCGTTTCCAAAGCTTTCACAAAGGCCTTTATCTGACACAAAATTACTTTGACTCAAGAGCAGGTACTTGTTGGGGTGAAGACTCACATTCACCCCCCCTGCAATGGCTAACTTACATTGATTGCTATGAATGGCTTGACACGCTAAATGAATGGCAGTAAGAGAGCTCGAACACATTGTATCGATTGCCATACTGGGACCATGCAAATTGAGGAAATAAGAAACCCGGTTGGCTATGCTACTTGGAATACCCCGTAATGCGAGTGGATTCCCCTTTAAGCTTTCTTCCACCCCATATAATTGGTACTCTTCATACATCACCCCCGCATAAACACCTACAAATCCGCCCAGACCCGATCTACTGGTTATATTTTGAAGCATTTCGCGGGTATAACCTGCATCTTCGAGTGTTTCCCAGACCGTTTGCAAGAATAACCGCTCCTGGGGATCCATGAAGGCTGCCTCTTTGGGAGTAATATTGAAAAAAAAGGGATCAAATCTGTCGATATCATCTATAAAACCTCCCCACTTGCTGTAACTTTTTCCAGGTTTTCCTTTTTCTTCATCAAAAAAGCCCATGACATCCCACCTGCTTTTTGGAATCTCCGTAATACAATTTTTTCCCGTTTTTAAATTTTCCCAAAATTCATCTAAATTCTTTGAAAGTGGATAATGACCACTTAAACCTATTATAGCTATTGAATTCAAATCTCTATGATTATCTGATTTTACAATTTGAATAGGTTGCTTAATATGCTGATTGATATTTGAATAATTTTCAACAATACTTTCATTTAATTGATTATTATTCATCATTTCCAATGAATCATTAATATTTTTTAATTTTTCTGGATAATTTTCTACAAAAAACCCAACAAGCTCTCTCAATGTTTGATGTTCGTAAAACAAGGTCCTTGGTAAGTTTTCAAATACTTCACTTAGTTTATTGGTGAGCATCGTCACATAGATCGAATCAATACCGTATTTTTCAAAAGGATCATCAAGCTCAATTTTATCAGAGGAAATACTTAATTCTTTTGATAAGAATGAAGTCAAATAGTTTTGTGCATTTTCTCGCAAAACATGCCTAATCTCTGTATCTAGTTTAACTTGTTCTGAGTTAGTCATGTTACTATTTACGCTAATGAATGTGCTTAATTTGTTTACATTCCCATAAGTTGTAATTACCTGATCTCTAGAACACGATAAAGCCTCTTCAAAAATTTTAATCCCCTCCATAGTCGGAAGATCTTTCATACCCGATTCTTTCTCAACAAATAGCTTAATTTCTTCATCAACCTTAATCCCGCCTTCCTCCCATAAAGGCCAATTTATACTTAATGTATGTCCCAATCTTTCACCAATGCTTACAAGTTGATTTCGGTAGGTTGCAAAATTATCCAAGTAGGCATTTGCTGCCGCATAATCTGCTTGGCCTACATTACCCATGACCCCTGCTAAACTGCTAAAAAATACAACGAAATCTAGATTTTCATTTTTAGTTGCCTGATCAATATTCTTTGTACCATCCAATTTTACAAGGAGAACATCTTTTGACTCTTCTTGAGTCTTTTTTACAATTAAATTATCTCTAAGAACACCTGCGCAACAAATGATTCCATCTAACTTCCCATACTTTTTTTTAATATTAGATATTAATTTTTCTACCTCATCTTTTTTAGTGACATCACATAATTCATAACTAATGCCAGGGAAAGATTGTAATTCCTTTTGATTGACTTTACTTAGTCTACTTCTACCACAAAGTATCACTTTGGTTTGGGGAGTTTGACTTATATGTTGCGCAAACAGGCTACCAAGTCCTCCTGCACCACCTGTAATTAGATAAATGCCCGCCTCTTTAATTCTTAAATTAGAATTTACTTTGTCTTCTAAATTCAAGGATATTATGTCGAGTTCCTCTCGTAAACCATTATGATATCGAATATCGATACCCTGAGAACCTAATTCTTGCCTTATTTTGACAACTAGTTCGTCTAAACACGCCAAACTCATTTCATCAACTCCTATTTGCTTACCACTGAATGAGCTACGCTCTAAAGATGCCGTTTTTAAAAGTCCAGATAAGAATCCGAATCGAATTCTTTCTGCATTCGGGTACAAAATAATTAATTGACTTTTTTTACTATTTTTTATAATATTTTTTATTTTATCTAAAATAAATATAAAATACTCGATTTCGGATGATGCTTCATAGAATTCTACCTCCTCTGAAAGCTCTTTCTCCAAACTATTAGCAAGAGTTTCTGATCCACCCAATAAGATAATCCATGAAAACTGATTTTTATTCTTCTCATTTGGGATAACCAACTTTTTAAGCCAATGAGTAGTAAACAATGCTGAACTGACTTCTTTCTGTATTTTTTGTAAACTAGCTATTGGCCTAGCAACTAAATTCTTTAAACTTACAAGAACTTCTCCATTTTCATTTAATATACTTAATTCAAAGCAAGCGTCTTGCCCCTTTGATCTCTTTAATGGCACTCTTCTAGCATAACACCAAATAACCGCAGGTATTTCTTGATACATTATGACCTCCTCCACGTGGTAAGGTAGTAATGCATCTTCTCCAACTTTCAATCCTATACAAGTTTGTAACGCACTATCCAAAACGCCGGGTTGAAGGATAAAAGGCTCTTTTCTTGGTAAAGATATTTTAGAAAGCACTTCGTTTTCACCAATTTTTAACCATAAAATTCCCTTAAAACTAGCCCCATAAGTCAAACCATTTTTTTCAAATGCTTGATAAATGCTTGCCTGCTCTTTTGTGTGTGATAATCTATTACTAATTGCATCTATATTAAAAGCTGTTGGAGTTTCAATAGGCTGAATACCAAATTTTCCCTCACAATAAATAATTTTCTGATTATCATTTTCACTATATACCTCAAAGTCAGATAAATGTCCATTCTTAAAAATATGGGTGTATACACTCAAAGATTGATTTTCAATTTGGAGTGGCCGATACCATGTGATTTCTTTTATCAAATTAATTGGCTGATGGGTGCTTCTAAGCCCTGCCTCTCGAGCTAATTCAAGATATGCTGCGGCAGGAAAAATTTTCCGACCATAAACTTGGTGGTCATTAAAGAAATGCTCGTCCCCAGTAAACGTGCTTATAAATTTTTGCTCATTAACATCAGATACATCCTGATGTAAAAGTGGGTGCATTTTATCTTTTACTACATTGGTTGAAGTTTTATTCATTTTACTAGTAAACCAACACCGTTCTCTGGCAAATGGATAGGTCGGCAGGCTTATTTTATTGGGCATAAATTCTTTATAAAGTTTTGACCAATCAATCGATGCACCCTTCGCCCAATTCATTGCAATTTCATTAATATTTTCTCTATTTATTAATAAATTATTAATAAAAAATTCATTTTTTTGATTATTTCTAAATTTAAGTCCTTTATACTCCCCTCCAAATACAGTCGATTTTTTACTTTTTTGATTAGTATAAGTGCTAGCACTACTTTTCGTACTAGATGTAACGTCGAATAAACGTTCAAACTGACCATCTAAGAGATTATTCAATTGATACGCTAATTTCTCTGTATCATTTGAGATTATAGCTAACCTTGATTTCATAGGTTCTCGACCAATTTGAAGTGTATAGGCTAAATCAT
>JAUIFR010000156.1 GCA_030430325.1 Bacteroidia bacterium
GGTATAATTCATGGGTTTGCCATCTGCTTCTGATACCGAAATGCTCACTTTTTTCTCAGGAGCATATACTTCAGCTGTTTTGATAACCGGCTTAAGATGCGTATTAGGATCCGTAACCATAATCGGCAAAATACCATGCATACGGATCGGTCGGTCGTTTAATGTTTGATCATGTGGCTGAACCATAGTCACATTCAAGTAAATATTGGGGGACATCTCTTTGGTCACCTTAAATTTAAATTTATTTGGTCCCTGTTTGGTCTCCAGCCAATGACTTTCCAGAATATTACTTCCTGACTCTATGGAAATTAAAGCTCGGCCTATATCACTACCCGGAATTGTAAGTGTAGCCTCTTCTCCAACTTGATAGGCCTCTTTATCGGAAGAAAAAGTCAACATACTGGCACCTAACTCATCCTTTTGGGCCTTACCTGCCCAACCTGGCCAATCAATATAAACCACCTTACCACAGCTATGCCCACTTACTGGGTCATAGGCTCGCACATAATACCGCCCCCACGCTGGATACTTTATTTCAAAGGACCATTTACCAATTCCTTTTGAGTTTGTCGATGCTGTACCTGATGCAATACCTTCCTCATATGACCTTGATACATAATAAGATATATCTTCATAGGATTGATCCCACCACCATTTCCAGTTCAACTTATGAATCGAAAATTCAATGCCATCACGTTGAACAGGCTTGCCATCTGCGTCAACGCAAACCAATTGAACTTGATGGGTAGTATCGGTTAGCAACATGCCACGCGCTTTATCACCTTTAGGCAACTTTATCCCTACAAAAGACTCATAAGGATACAACGGTAGCGAAAACCGATCCACGCTAAAATTACCACCTTCTTCGTATACTTTCCCTCTAAAATTAACCATTAATTTTCCAGGAGCATTTTCGGGCAGGTCAATCTCTGACTTTATTTTTGCCATTCCTTGCGCATTAATTCGCCCATCAAATACCGTTTGCTCATCGGCATAAAAGCTCTTGGATACAGCATCAAACATGTATCCCTTATATTTTTTGAACTGTGTTGGCACAGGAGTCAAATTGACTTTAAATTCAGCCTTTAAATTTTGAGCCACTGCACCGTGCAGCCAGGTAACTCCAAGGTCTCCACTTACAACATGATCATCTGCCGTGAGTTTCTCCTTACCAAAATCAAGCTTAATTTTTAATCGATTGGGCTTAATCGTTTCAATACGCATGGATTTCATAAACTCTGCTCCACCAATACGTACACTAGCTGTCCAATTTCCGGTAGGATCATCTTCATGTGTAAATGTCTCAAACGTATGAAACCCAAAACTATTATATGGTTTGATCATTTTTTGACGTACTTTACCCATCGGGTCTTTCAGCTGAAAAACAACAGGATGATTGGCTGGAATACGCTGGTTCACATCCTCGGTAATACAAGTTACAAATAGCGAATCACCAGGGCGCCAAACGCCTCTTTCTCCATAGATAAACCCCTTAAGACCACGCTGCACCTGCTCACCACCTACATCAAAATGACTGAGCGACAGGGAAGATCCATCATCCACACGTAAATATCCACGCTGGTTATTTTGCTTGGCAACAATTACAAAAGGTTTACCCTTCGTTTTCAACATAACCATGCCGTTGTCTTGGGTGACACCACTTGCTAAAAGCTGTTGTTGATAATCATAAACATCCAGGAGCACGCCACCCTTGGGTTGAGTGGATTTTAAGTCCGTAATGGCCACAAATAGCTCTTGATGACCTGTACATTTTGCAATTATTCCAAAATCTGAGGCCAATACATTTCTTTTTATGCCCCGATCATAATAATATGAGTGGCTACAAGGATCGTCCCGCTCACTCCATCGATAATCACTATAATAATAATAGGACTCAGCATAATTCCAATTACTAAATTCCTCTTGCTGGTAGGGATCATCCCAGTTATCATCTATGGAACTAAGGTTATTATCCTGTACCGTAGAATCTCCTTCACAATGAAATGAAGTATGTTTCTTTTTAAAATTCAACTGAACTTGATAAATCGCACCAGGTTCTGTTTCGATGAGCGAAGCTAGATCAATTTGGTATTGGTTCCATTGATTAACATTGGCAAGCCCTCCTTTCGAAAGCGGAATTGTCTTTCTGAGTAAGAGTTGACCTACCCTTCGTATTTCGTTACTACCGTCAAGCTGGTTTACTTGTAAAAATTGAGGGATATTATTTTCGAAAATTTTAATAATCGTAACTTCCACAGCATTAAGACTCACCGCCTCAAATGGAAATAGCAATTTACCTGATTTAGGCATAATGGTACCCTTCCCAACTAACTTCAATGCAGGTTTTAATTGATCGAAGGTAACAGTAAAGCTTTGACTTTCTTTTTGAGCATAACCTTGAACGTTTTTGATCCCCTCAAAGATCTCCATGGTTCGCTCACCACTTTGGCGTACTGTTGGAAATATCTTTATTTGATTTGACACTACCTGAAACTTAGCATCAACCTCACCTTGATCAATTTGGATCAATCCTTCTAAGTTCTGTTTCTCTTGAAGTGGGTCAGAGTACTGAAGTAAAACATGTTGCTGGGGACTTTGTACTACTGATATATTCATAAGGATAAACTCACCTAATGCGGGTATATCATAAGTAAAATCACCTTCTTTATCTGCACCAATAGCTTTTCCATCCCAATATACCTGTACACTGCTTTTTTCTTCTCTACGCTCAATTTGCTCCATTTTAAAATGGTGGGTTTCTTGTGCATGTTCCCAACTTATAGTGAGCTTTTTACCACTTTGCTTAGCCGTGAGTATTTCTTCAAGTGCCTCATTTTTAACTAAATCAGCTGTTCGAATAGTACCACTCAAAAATTGCTTGGTAAGATCATTAGCTGAGTATGTTTGCAGATTTAAAAACTCCACATCAAAATCTTGCTCGATCACTTGCAAGTCATAGCTAAACTCGGCAAGCTTATCAGAAACCTCCATTACTTCGCTGAGTCGAAAAGTAATCGTATAGGTTTCTCCTGAGTTTAGCCACTCATCGGGAGTAAATTCAATCATATTTGCCGCAACCCAAACGGCAGTACCAGATACGCTTGGTGAACATTTAAATAACTGGGATTCTGCTTGCTTACCTACCTTGGTAGAATCAACGACGGCTTCACGGAACTGTATTCGAATACGTGCATCTTTAGAAATCATACCTGCCGTATAAGCCGAAATATAGGCATTAAAAGCTGGATCGATCGACTGCTGTGGCCGCTCGGCTTTGGTTCCGGTAGCAAAATAAGCTAACAGGCCAAACAAAATCAAAATAGCACCACTAAATAAAATAACTTTTTTAGATGAGGGATTGGTATTTTGCATGATAAATAGGTATTAAAATGGATCAAACAATTGTGCCTAAGGTAACACTTTTTTTTATAATGTAAATTTAAGTTGAAACGTATACATTAATAATGAAAAAAATTGGTGTAGGGTAATGAGTGGAACAGGTATCACGTTAAAATTTAATTAAGTATATGTATAAAACTTACTTTTTTTGATCTTGAATTGGAATCATATTTACCAAAGAGAGTTGTTTTTAATTTTCAATTATTTTTGCTAATTTCATGCATTATTTTTTAATTTTAATCCAATTTTGCATAATTCATTCAAAAATTAATTGAATTGATTAGCGGGTTGAAATTACCTGTTCAGTTTTCGGTTGCAATTGGATCATGACTTGGTTTACTTTGTACCATTATGCCAATAACAAATTCAAATACAATCCAAACTTACTACAAGGCCCTTATCGAAAAAAATCCAGCTTATGTGGGATTATTTTATGTAGGGGTGAAAACAACTGGTATATTTTGCCTGGCCACTTGTAGAGCTCGTAAACCTAAATTAGAAAATGTGACATTTTATGAGAGCATAAAAGAGGCCCTCCAACATGGGTATAGACCCTGTAAAATTTGTAAACCTACCAAAGCATGCCCTGAAATGCCCGATTATGCAGCCAAAGCGATGGAACTGATCCAAATCCATCCCAAACAAAAAATTCAAGATGAAGATCTTAGAAGCCAAGGCATTGCACCAGAAAAAATGAGAAGATGGTGCTTGAAGCATTATGGTATCACCTTCCACGCTTATCAACGTATGCTTAGAATTAACAGAGCATATCAGGAACTTCAAGAAGGCCAACATGTAACCGAATCAGCCTTTGATGCTGGATATGACTCCCTTAGTGGATTTGGTTATACCTTTAGCAAGCTAACTGGGCGCTCGCCCAGCAAAAGCAAACACAAAACATTAATCTCGATGACTCGAATAAGCACTCCTTTAGGTCCCATGTTTGCTTGTGCCACAGATCAAGGCATTTGCATGCTTGAATTTACTGATCGAAGGATGTTAGAAACCGAATTTAAAGAGATTCAACAGCAACTGGATGGTGTGATCTTACTTGGTGAGAACGACCACCTCCAGCAGCTTAAAACTGAACTAACTGAATATTTTGAGGGAAAAAGGCATCAGTTTGATGTTGCACTACATGCCCCTGGCACACCGTTTCAGCAATCCGTTTGGGACATACTATTGACCATTCCTTATGGGCATACTTGGACCTATTTACAACAAGCCCAAAAGCTAAATAAGGAAAAAGCCATTCGAGCAGTGGCCTCTGCCAATGGACATAACCGTATTGCCATTATCATCCCCTGCCACCGTGTAATTGGAAGTGATGGTAAACTTACGGGTTATGGTGGTGGACTAGATCGCAAAAGGTGGCTACTTCAACATGAGCAAAAGCATGTAGCCTCTTCGGTAGATGATCAAATGGTGATTCGATTTGATTAGGAATAAAAAATATTGAACAATTTCTGCAAAATTAGTTGAATATTACTAATTATTGATTGAAATTAGCAAAATATAATGAAAATTAATGCTTTTCTCTAGTAATTCTATAGAATTTATAGAATTAAATGGTAACCAAAATTTCATTTAAAATCATCCCCTTTCATGCTCAATTGTATCCTTTTTCGTTCAATTTCTATGCCAATTACAACTACCTCCACCTGCTCGGATAACTGCAACACATCGGCTGGGTCAGCTACAAATTGATCTGCCATTTTTGATTTATGAATGAGCCCATTTTCCTTAAGGCCAATATCTACAAAAGCACCAAATTTAGTAAGATTAGTTATGTATCCGGTGAGTTTCATACCAACATGTAAATCTGATATTTGACGGATATTATCATCAAATTGCATGGGTAAGGCCTTACTCCTGGGGTCTAAACCAGGTTTAGCAAGCTCCTCCAGTATATCTTTTAAGGTCAGCTGCCCAAGATCATCACTAATAAAAGGCTCTAATTTTATTTGTTGAACCAGCGGCTCGTTTCCAATTAATTCTGCAACATCACAATGGAGCTGAGTGGCCATTTTGCGCACCACATCATAACGCTCCGGATGTACCGCACTGGCATCAAGGGGCTGATCACCTCCTTTTATCCTTAAAAAACCCGCAGACTGCTGATACGCATGTTTACCAAGTCCTTTTACCTCCAGTAATATAGATCGATTGCTTATAGCACCAGATTCAGATCTATGCTTGATGATATTTCGTGCCAGCGTTGGTCCAATACCGGCAACATACTGGAGCAAATGCTATTGATATTCACTCCTACTTGGTTAACAGCAGAGCTCACTGTATTTTGCAAACTATTCTTGAGTTTAGCTTGATCTACATCATGCTGATATTGCCCCACTCCAATGCTTTTTGGGTCGATTTTGACTAACTCAGCTAGAGGGTCCATGAGTCTGCGACCAATAGAAATAGCACCACGGACCGTAGCATCAAGTTGGGGAAATTCTTCGCGACCCGTCTGCGAAGCACTATAAATGGAGGCCCCTGCTTCACTCACTACATAAATTTCAGGTGCTTTTTGCTGATCACCAACTATGGAACGAATGAATTGCTCGGTCTCACGCCCTGCGGTACCATTTCCTATGGCAATAGCTTCAATTCTATATTTTTTTAAATAAATCAGGACTTTTTCTGAGGCTTGTTGCGTGGCCCCCTGCGGCGGATGAGGAAAAATGGTATCATGCTTAAGCAATACCCCCTGCTCATCAAGGCATACAAGCTTACAGCCTGTCCGGAAACCTGGATCTAGCGCCATCACACACTTTGCACCAAGTGGTGGTGCTAACAGCAGTTGCTTCACATTTTTGGCAAACAATTCGATTGCTTGTTCATCCGCATTAATTTTTGCTTGCTGCCGGATTTCATTTTCTAAACTTGGTGCCAATAGCCTTTTGAAGCTATCCGTAATGGCCATCATTATTTGATGAGCTAGCTCACTTTCAAGATTTGTTTTAATAAAAATACGCTTTAAAATTGAATGTGCCTGCTCCTGATCCACCACGAGCTTTACCTTAAGTAGTTGCTCATGCTCACCTCGGTTTATAGCCAAAAATCGATGACTGGGTATACGATGAATCGGCTCCTCATAGTCAAAATAGTCCTGAAAGGTAGCTGCTTCACTTTGTTTATCTTTTTGTACTTTCGATTGCAGTAAACCTCGGCGAAATAACTTGCGGAGGCTGTTTCGGGCATAACCATGCTCACTTATCCATTCAGCAATAATATCACGAGCACCTTTTAAGGCGTCATCCGCTAATAGCTGATGGCTGGTAAACCTATTCATGACACGATCAAGGCTGTTCTCGCGTTGTGCCATAATGATTTTGGCCAATGGCTCTAAACCTAGCGCCTTAGCTGATGCTGCCCTTGTTTTTCGCTTTGGTTTATAAGGTAAATATAAATCTTCGAGCAATACCAAATCCGTGCATTCTTTTATGCGTTGGAGAATTTGTGGATCCGTTACATTTTGCTGCTCAAGTTGCTTAATAATGGCCTCCTTCCGCTTAGCAAGCGCCAATTGTTTTTCTTGCAAGTCGACAATTTTCTCAAGTTCAACCTCTGATAAGCCCCCAGTTA
Source organism: Bacteroidia bacterium (assembly GCA_030430325.1). GTDB lineage: Bacteria > Bacteroidota > Bacteroidia > Cytophagales > Cyclobacteriaceae > JAUIFR01. The sequence continues at coordinate 6,988 of JAUIFR010000156.1, forward strand.
CTTCCTTACGGTACCGTGCCATAAAAGGAATGGTAGCACCCTGCTCCAATAATTTAAATACTCCTTTTACTTGTTTTTCTGCCAGCTGTAGTTGCTCTGCGATATATGTTTCCAATGTGTATTTTAATGGTTTACTTAATACAAATTACGATTAATTTAACTAATAATGAATAAATTTTGCTAAATTTATTCATATCAACACAATTATTAAGAATAAAAAAGTAATTCAAAATAAGTCAAGGAAGACAGAAGTTTAATTTAATTCTACGAATAATTAAACTGTGTAAACAAGCTGATTACTTTATATCTCCATACAACTAAACTCAGTTTAATTAATTAAAAATATGGAATTAATAACTTACCTCATAAACAACAACTCCCTGTATTTTAACAGTGGCCAATCCTCATCATCTACCATAAGCTCTATTTCATCGACATGAACGCGCATCGCTTCAAGGTGATTGCAAATATCACTCTTATAAAATTTAGCCTTTTGCAAGCTGTCATCCATTTTGTCTGCCTTCAAACTATTTTTTTGTACCACCCTGATTAATTTCTCAATCGAATCAATATGCTCGGTAAGTAACTTAATTGATTGCAAAACCGTATTGGAAGGTTGCAGTGCATCAATCTTTTGAAGTCCCGAAACAGATTGAATGAGCCTATTCTGATACTTTATGGCAGTAGGAATAACATGATTTTTGGCTAAATCACATATCACTTTGCTCTCAATCTGAATTTTTTGGATGTATTTTTCGATCCGAATCTCCTGGCGCGCCACAAGCTCTACCTCATTGAGTATATTGTGCCTTAAAAATAGCTTTCTTGTTTTATCTGACAAATATGCCTCATAAGCTTCTGGCGTGGATTTCAAATTAGATAATTTACGTTTTTTGGCCTCCTTTACCCAGTCTTCTCCATATCCATTGCCCTCAAACCGAATGGCCTTTGATGCTTTGATGCTTCTTCGAAGTTCTTCAATTATTGCCAGCTCCTTTTTCTTTCCCTTGTTAATAAGTGCGTCTACACGTTTTTGAAATTGAATAAGCTGGTCAGCAACTATGGTATTTAAAATAATCATGGGATTGGCACAATTGGCCGATGAACCTACTGCTCTAAATTCGAATTTATTGCCCGTAAATGCAAACGGTGATGTACGGTTACGATCAGTATTATCCATTAATATGGGTGGTATTCGATCAATCCCCAACTTCATATATACATTATCGCCTTTATCAAGCTCAATTTTAGCATTTTTTTCAAGGGTATTCAAAACCTCCGTTAACTGAGAACCTATGAATACAGACATAATGGCTGGTGGAGCTTCATTAGCTCCTAGTCGGTGGTCATTTCCAGCAGACGCGATTGAAGCCCGAAGCAAATCAGCATGCTCATACACCGCATGAATCGTATTGACAAAAAACACTAAAAATTGTAAGTTTTCACGGGATTTTCGGCTTGGGGCCAGCAAATTTCGGCCTGAGTCTGTGATTAAACTCCAATTATTATGCTTGCCGTTTCCATTTATTCCTGCAAAGGGCTTTTCATGAAGCAGTACTTTAAAATCATGTTTCTCTGCAATCTTATCCATAAGATCCATCAGAAGCTGATTATGGTCAATAGCTAAATTTACCTCCTCAAATAAAGGTGCTAATTCAAACTGAGCTGGCGCCACTTCATTATGGCGTGTTTTGACAGGAATTCCCAACCTTAATGATTCGCTTTCAAGCTCTAGCATAAATTGCTGTACCCTAGTTGGAATAGATCCAAAATAATGATCTTCCAATTGCTGACCTTTAGCAGGTGAATGGCCAAAAACGGTACGCCCAGTAAGTACGAGATCTGGCCGAGCCATAAACAAGGCACGATCTACCAAGAAATACTCTTGCTCAATACCCAACGAAGCTGTAACACGCTGCGTTTGGCGGTCAAAATAAGCTCTACACACTGATAACGCGGCCTGCTCTATACAAGACAGGGATTTCATC
>JAUIFR010000157.1 GCA_030430325.1 Bacteroidia bacterium
ACAGCATGAAAGATGCCTTGAACAGCCCCATTGCACAGTTAGGCAACTCCTCTACACTCATTTTAAGCTTCGACGAATTAACGGAAGACTACCGTACCTACTTGATGAAAGTAGTACACTGCAATGCTGATTGGAGGCCTTCGGGCATAAGCGAACGAGAATATTTAAAGGAGTACAATGAGTTCCAGTTTCTAGACTACGAATTTTCATTTAATACCCGCACACCTTATGTCAGTTACCGTTTTAGAATGCCCAATGTACTCCAGTCAGGAAATTATTTGGCCATTATATACCCAGAGGGTGAGCCACAAAATTTTATACTGAGTAGGCGCTTTATGGTGGTGGCACAACAAGCCATTTTATCTGTTGACCAAGTTTTACCCATTCAATCTAATGAACGTGCTACCATGCAGCAGCTCCACTTAGGACTCAATTATGCCAATGTAGCCAATGTACAGAACCCCTCTCAGGAGATTTATACTGTTATTAGGCAAAACCAACGATGGGATCAGGCCAAACTCCTTAATCAACCCACTATGATTCGGGAAAACAACAAAATTATAGAGTATAAAAATATACAGTCCAACTACGCCTTTTATGCGGGAAATGAATTCCGTTTCTTTGCACTACCCGGCGTTACTTTTACCGGGCAAGGCGTTAAAAATATCAAGAGTGATGCCAACCAAGTTATGGCCAGCTTATACGAAGATAAAAGCCGAAACATGCGGGCCTATACGATTCCAATAAACCAAGATTTAAACGGGCAGTTTATCATCGAAAATCAGGAAGTTAATAGTGGGGCTGACTATATTTGGGTGCAATTTGAGCTGAGTCAGGCCAAATTACCAGGGCAAATCTATGTATTTGGTGCACTGACTGACTGGAAACTGGGCCGTGATAACTTAATGGTTTACGATGAGGCCACATCTTCATACAAATGCCAACTATTACTAAAGCAGGGATGGTATAATTACATGTATTATTATGATCAACAAAACGAAAACCCTAACTACTTAGAGGGCAATTATTTTGAAGCTCAGAATCAATATGAGATATTTGTATATGCGCGAACCATGGGTGTAAGAGGAGATCGGTTAGTTGGTTATAAGTCCGTTTTGGTGAATAGCTAATAAAATGATTTCATTCCCAAATGCAAAAATAAACCTCGGCCTTGAGATCTTAAACCGCCGTGAGGACGGCTATCACAATATTTGCTCCTTGTTTTACCCCGTAAATTGGTGTGATGTATTAGAGATTATCCCGGCATCTAAGTTTAGCTTTCAGTCTAGTGGGCTCACTATTTCAGGTAATTTGGAAGAAAATTTATGTGTAAAAGCCTATCGACTGTTACAAAATCAATATAATCTCCCACCTGTAGCGATTCACTTACATAAAATTATCCCTATGGGTGCTGGCTTGGGTGGCGGATCAGCAGATGCAAGCTTTACGTTAATGATGCTCAATGATATCTTTAATTTAAATTTAAGCCCATTCAAATTAATGAATTTTGCGGGCCAATTAGGTAGTGACTGCGCATTTTTTGTACAAAATACGCCTAGCCTAGCCACAAACAAAGGTGACGATATTCATCCCGTACCTTTCTCACTAGCAGGTAAGCATATCATCATAATTTACGCCAATATATTTATTTCATCGGCCAAAGCATATGCTAATATTAAACCTCGGAATAAGCGTTCTCATCTCCTCGAAGATTTGAATAAAAGGCCCATTCAAGAATGGCAACAATACATAGTGAATGACTTTGAAAAAAACGCATACGAGCAATTCCCCATTCTTAGAAAAGTTATATTTTACCTTCATCAACTTGGCGCAGACTATATTTCATTAACTGGTTCTGGATCAGCTATATATGGGATTTTTAAAAATAAACCTGAAATCAAAAAATCAGGAATTGACCCTTATTTTTTAGTATGGTCTGGCACATTAAACTAAATTTCATCTCAAATAATTTTAATTCATACCAAAAAATTTTGTTTTAGGTTACATATTTTTTTAATTTTCATTTAATCATATGAATACCTTATTTTAGCAGAATTAATGCCCAATATTAGGTGATATTAGGTTAATTAAGTTAAATTATTTGCTATAAAATTAACTTTTATGGATAACCACCATGAAATTTTACGTGCTAATAATGCACCCGAACCTGTAGGATTGTATCCACATGGGCGTCGTGTTGGAAATTTACTATTTTTATCAGGTGTGGGGCCTAGGGAAAAAGGCCAATCAAAAATACCCGGTGTAGAGCTCGATGAGGCTGGTAATATTCTTCACTATGATATTGAGCAACAGTGCCATTCAGTGTTTAATAATGTGAAGAATATTTTAGAGGAATGTGGAAGTAGCTGGGAGCAGCTTGTAGATGTCACGGTATTTTTAACCAATATGAAAAAAGATTTCAAAACTTATAATAAGATTTATGCTGAATACTTTAAAGATAATCAACCATGTCGAACCACGTTGGAGGTAAATGCTCTGCCAACACCAATTGCTATCGAATTGAAATGTATAGCAGTTTTTAGTTAGTTAATTATTATTTTATTTTATTTACAAACAACTAATTATCAATAATTTAAAAATTAAATTTTTATTTTTACAAAATTTTCTTTAAAAAAAGGGTAACATTTCCCTATTAAAAAACATTAATAAATAGAATGAAATGGAATTCACTGATGAACAATTATTAAATGGTTTGGCCAAAGGTGACAATAGATGTGTTAAATACATGTATGACACCACTTTTCAATTAGTTGTTCAATTTATTAAGGGTAATAGGGGCACACTGGAGGATGCCGAAGACATCTTCCAAGAAGCACTTATCGTACTTTATAGGAAGCAAAATTCGCAACCTATTCAGTTGGAAAGCAAATTAAGAACATATTTAATTGCTGTCTGTAAGTATATTTGGTACAACAGAGTGAGAAGTAGGCAATATATGGATACAATTGAAAACAAGGTTGATTATGGTGATGAGCCAGAAATTATTGAAGGTGTGGAGCAAAGTGATCGGTTCACATTGTACAAAAAGTATTTTAATGAGCTTAGTGACAAATGCCGTGAAATACTTGATCTGCACTTCCAAGATAAAAGTATGGCAGAAATAACTGATTTATTAGGCTTTACAAGTATTGGTTATGCTCGGAAAAGAAAATTTCAATGCAAGGAGAAACTTATTCAAGCCATTAAGGCAGACGTGCATTATCAAAAACTTAAAAGTCGATCTGTGAAAATTAAAAATTAAATTTTTTTATCTATGTATGCAAGTGAAGAAATATATGAAAAAATTGAATTGTACATTAATGGTCAGTTGCCTCAAGAGGAGCAGACTGCCTTTGAACAAGAAATAAATACGAGTCAAGAGTTGGCAGACGAGGTAAGGCTATTTAAGGAGCTTAAAAATGCTATATTTGAGCCTGGCGCTGAGCAAATTAAATCTGAACTTAAATCACTGTACGCTCAAAATAAAATTGAAGGTCAGCCCGTAAACACTTCAAAAAATACTGGCGGAAAGCAAATTTTCCTAAAAACTAAGCAGTTTTATTATGTGGCAGCTAGCTTATTGCTTATTGCAATTAATGCTGTGCTTGTATTAAATAACAACAACAATAGCTACACCGATGCTGATGCCTTTGTAGCTTACTATACGCCTTACGAGTATTTAGCTCATGAGCGTACCGAGGATTCCAATGTAAACCCCCTTCATCATGCTATTAAAAATTATGAGAAGGGAGCATATAAAGAAGCTATTGCTACACTTGAAGGAGAACAAAATAAAGAACGAAATAGTTTAATTTACTATTATAAAGGCTTAAGTTACCTTGCCATGGGTGAGAGTAGTCAAGCCATTGACGAGTTTAATAAGTGCATTCAATTTGATTCAACGCTTTTTACAGAGCCAGCTATGTGGTATATGGCATTGGCTTATATAAAAGAGCATAACCGTGAAAAAGCTTCTAGCATATTAACTAAGCTGGCACAATCAGAGGGAAGATATTCTCAAAAAGCGGATGAATTGAATCAAGCACTTGATTAAAAACCATACACACATCGCCTTGTACAAGAAGCCTATTTACCTGAAAAGCTTCTTGTTATGTATTCAAAACTCATCTTTACCCTATTTATTTTAGGGTTTTCTACGCATTGCATTAGTTCTGTAGGGGCTAGATCTGAGGGACTAGCCCATGCATCAACCTGTATGGCTGACGGAATTAGCATTTTTAATAATCCAGCCGGCATTGCTCAGTTAAATCATCCAGTTGCTGGTGTGTATTATAGACAAACACTAAACGTTCCAACGCTACATTTTAATGAATTGGGTGCATTTTATGTACATCCAAATAAAGTTGGAAGCATTGGAGCTAGTTTTCAACGAATTGGCGATATGCCACTTGTAGAACAACATATCGGCTTAAGTTATGCACATCAAATCCGAATAGTTAGCCTGGGGCTCTCTGCTAGATATATTAGTTTGGCTCAAGAACAATGGCCTACTAAGCATTTATATTCGATAGATATTGGCAGCATAGCAAAGATATTCCCATCATTTACCATGGGGTTCTACATGCAAAATATCACTAATGCTATGCTAAAACATGACGAATCTTACCCTATTAAGCTACAATTTGGTTGCACGTATAATCCCATTAACCATATAAACCTTTATGCAACAATTCTTAAAGACCTCACGCAGCCATTGTACTATAGCATTGGCCTTGAATATCAATTACTTAAATATGTAGTTTGCAGAATAGGCTATCAAACCCACCGGCACTTTGCTGGAGGGTTTGGCCTAAAATTCAATAAGTTCCAACTTGATTATGCTTTTAGTAGTGAGCGCATCATGCTACACCATTCCTTAAATATATCATACAACTTTATCAAAAAATGAAATCCAAAATATTATTACTTGCCTTGCTTAGCGGGCAAATTTTAATAGCTCAAGATGAGCTGCTGGTTAATGAAGATAATCCAAGCATTGAGATCAGACAAGAGCTAAACGAATCCATAAAGCAAGATCCCATTAATTTAAATACATGCCATGAAGCTGAATTAGCTGCTTTAGGTCATTTAAGTGCCCAACAAATTAATGAGATCCTCCTTCACCGTGAAACCTTTGGTGGCTTTTTATCTATTTATGAATTACAGGTAATTCCCTCCCTCGACCTCACCACGATCAATAAAATCAAGCACTTCATAACACTAAAGCCAAAAGTATCACTGAAAAGCATTAGGAAACAACTACTTGGTTTAGATTATGGCTATGTTTTGATGCGTTTAGGAAGAACCATATCCAAGCAACTTGGTTACCATGCTAGCGGTGACGAACCCCCATATTACAATGGCGACCCCTACAAATGGTATTTTAAAGTCAGAAACAGTAAGCGTGGCCAATACAGCTATGCATTACAAATGGAGAAAGATGCCGGTGAACTTTGGACTTGGAATCCGAGTAAGCGTCAATTTGGAGCAGATTACATATCATTTCATATGATGCTCGAGCAAATTGGTATGTTTGATAAAATCTTGGTGGGCGATTATCAAATTCAAACAGGGCAAAGCTTACTTACTGGCGGAGGATTCTTAACGCGAAAGTCGAATGAAACCATTAAGTCACCATATCGTTTAAATCAAGGCATCATTCCCTACTCCAGCTCTATTGAAAGCGGGTTTATGAGGGGAGTTGCTTTGCAAACCAAGCCTAAATTTGGCTTCAGCTTGCTTGGTTACTATTCAAACCAAAACTTAGATGGAAGAAATATTCAAAAAACTGATAATCAGACAATAAATACTCTATCCATTTCCGAAAGTGGCTTTCATAGAAGTATTTCTGAGCTCAACAACAGAAAAACCACCAATCAACAGATTCTTGGTAGCCAGCTCATTTATAAAAATTATACCAAACTTATGGTGGGGCTACAATACCAGTTTGTAAAATATCAATTTCCAATCCAACCCAAACCTACCCTCACCAACCAATTCCATTTTAATGGGAGACACTATCATGGATTTGGTTTATTTGCACAAACGTATTTAAAAAATATGCTCCTTTATGGCGAAATGGCTATAAGTGGAAATTTAGGTAAAGCGGCAGTCCTTGGTTGTATAAATAGCCTAAGTCGACAACTTGATATTTCATTGCACTTCAGGTATTATGAACCCCAGTTTCAAACAATTCTTGGGCAAGGGTTTCGTGAAAATTATACCAGCAATGAGCAAGGCATGTACTGGGGCATGCATTACCGATTTTGGAAAAAGTGGCGCCTCAGTGGGTATATCGATGTATTTCGGTTTCCGTGGAGTAAATTTCAGTCAACAGGGCCATCTGCTGGGCAAGAATACCTCATTACCCTTACTCCGTACGTAAGCAGAAGCATTCAGTTTAGCATGAATTACCGAAATGAAGCTAAAGAAAGGGATCAATCTGAAATCATACCGGTACCGCAAACGGAAACCAAAGAAAGCATGAACTTGTTGACCAAAATCCAAATTAACGACCACCTTAAATTTGAGAACCGACTGGCCTTTCACAAATCAAATCAAATGGCTGAAGGGTTTGGAGCCATACAAAATATCATCTTTGAGCAGCCAAAGTGGCGCTTGGTAGGCAGCTGTGCGATATTCGATATTGTTAATACCCAGCATGCCCTTTACCATTTCGAAAAAGAAGTGCTTTGGTCATATGCGTTGAATAGCTACTCAGGCAAAGGGATAAAGTATTACGCCATATTAAAGCTGAAACCTATGGGTGGCCTAAATATTTGGCTTCGGTATGCGATTACAAATTACTTTGATCGAACTGAAATTTCGTCTGGAAATGACCAGATTAACAGCAACCAAAAGCACAGTGCTAATTTTCAAGTTATGTATCGATTTTGAACATATTTAGCAAAATACATTGAATTTTATTCTTAGTTTATCATTGTAATTCACTGTTGTCCAATAAAAATTTTAAAAATTTGCACGAAAGGTAGAATTAAAGAGGGGATAAATTTAATTATAAGGCATAAGGGTTTGAAATGAAAAACAAATATTAGAAAAGTACAATAATGAATCAATCCTCCCCAAAAACAAATAAAAAACACAACTCAAGAAATTATCTCAGACAAAATTGATTTCAACTCATTAAATCCACAAAATTGCGTAATTTTGCTTAGCTATGAAAAAGATACAGAAGTTTGAAGTTTTTTTAGTCGGGGAGAATTTTAAAATATTGCATGAAGGACACATCCAAAAAATGGGATTTACCGTTTCGAAAATCATTGAGGCAGAAGATAAATCATTTGCAGAACAGCTGGCCATTGAGCTCGTTCGTAGAGATGAAGCCCTTGTTAAATTAACCAAGAATGCTAACCTTGACCCTCCAGTTCTCCGTATAAAGAAAGCCAAAATATTGCCCTTTGACTCCTCCACTCAAGCCCAACCATATTCGTTTTACTTAGATTAATTGGTATCAGATTTTTAATTATTTTACTAAATTTGGGCATTCATATAATAAACTAAATTCATGAGCGCATTAGGTAGACACATTCTGGTAGAATATTATAATTGCAAAGCCGATTTACTCAACGATGTCGTACACATCGAGAAAAGCATGGAGCAGGCTGCCACAGAGGCAGGGGCCACTTTAATTAACTCCACCTTTCACCATTTTTCACCCTACGGAGTATCAGGTGTGGTGGTGATTCAGGAAAGTCACTTGGCTATACATACTTGGCCAGAATACGGTTTTGCTGCTGTCGATCTATTTACTTGTGGCGATACGGTAGACCCATGGGTGTCCTACCAATTTCTAGAGAAGGCTTTTGAAGCTTCACATGGCTCAGCTATGGAGATGCGCCGGGGCCATATGGACCTGTTAAACAAGCAAGAGATTACGGCCAACCTGAAGCGCGACAATATACATGAGCAGACCCTAGCTGAAATAAAGCGAAGCCGTGATATTTGGTTTACTGAGCGGGATGAAAACATTGCCCTATCACTCAAACACACGGGAGAAAGGTTATTTCAAGAGCAATCACCATACCAAAAAGTGGAAGTATTTGATACGCATGCTTACGGTAGGTTGCTAACCCTTGATGGCATGATCATGTGCACCGAGAAAGATGAGTATGTTTACCATGAAATGATCACGCATATTCCCATGTTTACTCATCCTAATCCCAAACGAGCCCTTATTATTGGTGGTGGAGATGGGGGCACGGCGCGCGAACTGCTACGGCATGAGTCTCTGGAGGAAGTTGTGATGGTGGAAATTGATGAAAAAGTGGTGGATGCCTCTAAAAAGTTCCTACCAACTATTTCATCGGCCTTAAACCACGCTAAATTAACTTTAAAAATTGAAGATGGCATCAAATATGTAAATGAGTGCCAGGATGATGCTTTCGATATCGTCATCGTAGACTCTACGGACCCTGTGGGCCCAAGTGAAGGATTATTTACTAAGGATTTTTATACTCATGTTCATCGTATTCTGAAGGATGAAGGAGTAATGATTACACAAAGTGAGTCACCTCGATTCAACACAAAGGTTTTTCAGGAGATTTTTAGTTGCTATAAGGAAATATTTGGGCAAAACCAGGTACACTGCTACTTGGCGTACATCCCGACTTACCCCACGGGCATGTGGAGTTTTTCTTATTCAGTAAAGGGGCAAATTAATCCCCTTAAATTTGATTCCGGCAGGGTTCAAGAATTTGTTAAAACAAATAACCTGCAATATTATAATGCCAGTATCCATCAGGCCGCCTTTGCCTTACCCAATTTTGTGGCGCATCTGTTGGAAGAGGATTTGGTTGGTGTGTAGGCTAACAGTATATTTTAATCAAATTTTGCAAAAATCATTGAAAATTCATTGTAATTTTCAATATATTCTGCTAATTTCGTTAAAAATATAATTATATGGAGCCAAATGAAATTTTAGACCATAACTTAACTAACGACG
>JAUIFR010000158.1 GCA_030430325.1 Bacteroidia bacterium
CATGGTCACCGGTAAACATGGTATCACCTAGATCATCCCACTGGGCTTGTAGTGGCGTAATAGCAATAACAATGGTCAATACCATTAATAAAAAATTACGTTTAATTACTTTCATAATAATATATTTTGTTTAGAATAATTAGTTTATAAGAACCTTTAATGAGGGAAACTCAGAATTGTTATCATGATTTTTACTTTTTTTTAAAAAGTTGCTGTTCATAGGAAAATAGTGGGTTTGGAGATGAAAATTTTTTGGCCTTGTTAATGATGGACTAAAATTCAATGTATTTTGCAGAATATATTGAATAGTTTCGTTTTAGGTGTAACCTACATTAAAATATGAATAAAATTAGCAAAATTCATTTAAAATAAAAAATTAACCGTATTTAGCTAAATACGGTTAATTTATCTTTGTAGTAAATACCTTTACTTTAATGAAGCTAAGATCAATTAAATGGAATAAAAAACATGTTAAACGTTCATTTTAAAAGATTAAACAATTGCTTTTTGCGCAAATATTAATCAAAATGAATCTCTTTTATTAATCAAAATGAATCTCTTTATAGTGCTTGGAAATATTACCCTGCTCATCATGAGCTGTAACGATGATAAAAAGATGCTCCCCATCTTCTAACTCATCTAGTTCAGCTTGCTCAACAATGATTGATTCGTTCACTAGTAATTTCTCAATTTGTAAGGAGTTTGCACCCTCTGCTTCATATTCTTTTTCAAATATGGGTTCCTCCTCAGAAAGTCGGCTGTTATGATCATGGTCATGATCTTCCCCTACTTCCATATGCCCAACGGTAATTATAACATGCTCTAGTGCGCCATTAGGATCTTCTATTAATCCGTAGAATGCCAGTGGCTCCCCAATTACGCCCTCATATTCATCAACTTCCTGCATGTTTTCATCGTAAAACGTAACTTCAGCCATGCTATTGTTTGTAATCCATATAGATATTTCTTTTGTAGATCCATCTGCAAATTGAGTGGAATTTCCTGCTTGATCAATGGCTTTTACAATAAAATGGTATGGACCGGCTGTGGCATCAGATGATACAGCAATATCTTCATGTACATCATTTGTCTTACCAGTAATATCAAAGCTTTGATCAAATGTAAATGGTGCGATAGAAAGTCTACCATGTGCATGTCCATCAAAATTATTATGGATATTCACATTATAAGTGGCTAGCGCCTCATTGTCACTAAATGCTGCTTCAAAATGAATGTCCGCACCGGCAGCAAAACTGGATCCGTTTGAAGGGGAAGAAACAGTAATGGTCGGAGCTTCAACGTCTACCATTTCAGGATCATCCTTAGAACAAGAAAATAGTACAAAAGCTCCAATAAAAATAAATAAATAAGATTTCATCTCTGTTTTTTGTTTAAAGTTAATGCAATAATGTTTCAAATATAATGTATATGAAATTAAATTGCAAAAGGAATACTTAAAGAAAGTACAATATTTCTACCCTGTTCGGGTAAATTGAGTTGGCGGTAACGGCTCAAATGGTTGTAATACTGCGTGTTTAATAAATTTTGAACACTCAATCTCATTTCCGCTTGCAAATCAAAAAATTGTATAACCTGGTTATAATGCACCGATACCAATTGATAGCTCGGAGTGGTTTGTTCGTTACGGTCTACTCGGTTTTGATCAAAAACAAACTTGTATTGTAATCCGACTTGCATATCGCTGAGCCAATTTTTTGAAAATGGTATATCATAATTCAATTCTCCTAAAACAGAAGGTGGTGGTGTGAAGGGCAAAGGTAAATAAGTCTCAAGGTTGTAATTAATTACATACTCAATGGCACTCCTTAAATGTAATTGCTTGATTGGATGATATTCCACAGCTAGTTCTCCGCCGCCAAACCATGCATCATGTTGCCGATATTGATAAACTTGCCCGCCTTCCGGAAAAGCATCTTGGTCTAGGCTGGAAGAAAATAATGTAGTTGGTGCTAAGTAAATAAACCCATCAAAGTAGGATAAGAATGGTGTTAAAACAAAACTAAAATTTGGACGTTGAATACTGATGGATAGATCAGCTTGGTAGCCTCGTTCTGAAGTTAGGGTGCTATCACCAAGTTCATGCCTAAATGTACCATGATGGACGCCGTTCATGGCAAGTTCTGCGGCTGTTGGTACTTTAAAGCTACTTCCTAAATTAAATTTTAAGTTTATGGTTTGGTTTGGATAAAAGGATAATCCAACAGCTCCAGACGCATTAAAATATTGATTATTTATGTTTCCATTTCGCATATATTCTCGTTCAATGATAGCTTCTTCATTAAAAATAGGCTCGAGATACTCCGAAATTTTATTGGCAGCATAATCAATCCGTAATCCACCAGATAAGGTGAAGCGATTAGCCCAGCTAAATCGTTCGAATATGAAGGCACCTGTTGAGCCACTTTGGTAATTGGGGAGTAAAAACTCAAAACCTTTACGCTCATTGAGTTGATACTGTGCTTGAATACCAATTATTCGGGCATGTTGATCTGTTTTATTTAAATAATAACGTGCATTGGCACTATATGTTTGTAAAGTTAAACCGTGTGCAAGGTTACCAGTTATAGTAACGCCTTTACCATGATTGTGGGGTAGGGATTCCTCTCGGCGATTATTTTGCTGAAAGCCAATGTCAAATTCTAGCCAATTTTTACCCAATAAAATGTTGTTGTTGGCTATAATTTTAAAATGCGAGGTGATTTGTCTGGGTAGATCGATGTTTCTGGTATTCCCATCTGGGGAGAGTTGGTAGGATCGAGGTATGCCAATTGCGCCAACAAATAAACCCGCTTGCTGATAATAATTGCTAACAGTTATTGTTGAGTATCCCCAATCTTTTTTTATGCCTACCATGGTTGAAATATGGCGTTCTTTTCCAGCTGTATTTTTCAGTATACCATCATAAATGGGTAGCTCAAAACTATTATAGTTAAAGCTAGTTGCTGGCACTTGATAATCTCCAAAGTTTTGTGTTGTGAATCGCGCTCGAAACACAGCATTTCTATGGTTGCCTTCCGCCATAGTGCTTGTTGCAATTGCTTGATTATTAGATTTATACATTCCTTGTGCTGATCCATTCCTCTCGCCAAGTTGTGGGAGTGCTGCAGGGAAAATATTGATGACCCCACCTAGTCCATCAGAGCCATAAAGCAGGGAACTTGGCCCTTTTACGATCTCAATACGGCCGGGTTCAAATGCATCGATTTCAAGTCCGTGGTCGCTGCCCCACTGTTGACCTTCTTGCTTGATGCCTTTATCATTTACAATGACCCGGTTGAAGCTCATGCCTCGTATTACTGGTTTACCAATGCCAACTCCTGTATTAATGGTGTTTAGGCCAGGTATATCTTCTAATGTACGAGCAAGTGATTCCTTTCTGTTTGCTTTAAGGAACTCTTCATCAAGTATTTCAATGGATAGCGATTGCTCCCGAGGGCCAGTTTTAAAGTGATTGGATTCAATGATAATTTCATTTAACTCTAATGAGGTAGGCTCGAGAAATATGATTAAATGATTGGATTTCAATGTGTTAACATATTCAGCATAAGCTTGGTAGCCAACGTAGCTCACATGAATATGATATGTTGCAGGCTTTAAATCCGAAAAGATAAATTGACCATCAGCATCCGTTATAGTTCCTAAATCTAATTCATGAATTTGAACAGTGGCGCCAATAAGCGGAGCCTTAGTTTTTTGATCAAGAATAGTACCGGTAATTTCAGCTTTAGCAGCGTGAACGAAAATGCCTATTACGAATAATATGATCCAACCCCTCATCCCGAATATTAATTTGAATTACATTGTTGGCACACCCCTTTAATAATAACATCCATATCTTGCGCTATATAGTTTTTAGGCAGGGAATCAATGGAAATATTTATAGTATCATCAATACACTCCAATTGCTCACATTTTAGACATTTAAAATGAATGTGATTATGGTGGTGAGCTTCGGTACTGCAATCTTGACATAATCCATAGGTTGCAAAACCACTATCATCAGGAATTTTATGTAAAAGCCCATGTTCTTCAAAAGCACTTAATGTACGATAAAGTGTTACGCGATCATATGCTTCAAACTGATCTTCTAAATTTTTAAATGTCAGCGCCTTTTTATATTGAATAAAATAGCTCAATACGTCAATACGGCAATCTGTGATACGTAATCCGTGCCTTTTGATGATCTTTTTAAGCTCACTGTATTTCATAATCCAAATATACAAAAAATGCAATTTTGTTGCAACTAAACTATTTATACCGTTTCGTTTTGCAAACTACAAATGTAAAAATATAAAGAAATTACTTGTGTAGGTTCAAACAAAATGACTCTTTTTTGGATATTAAATGTAATAAAATTGTATTTAATTATGAAATGTAATAAAAAAAACTTGATTATATTAAATTAATTTGCTATATTAAATAAATAATATTGAAATACAACATTTTGTAAGTGTTATTTAGTGAGATAATGATTTGAACTGGTGTAATAATTCAACATTTTATCCTTAAAAACAGGGTAACAAATAAAGAAATAACTACGTTATATTAATAAAGAAGAAAAATATTACAGCAATTAGAAAAAGAAAAAAACTTAATTAAAACACAATGAATTTACTACAAAAAATATTTGCAATTTGCACTTTATTATTAATTGGAGCACAGCTTCAAGCTAATAATATTGAGCTGACCAGTATTGAATTGGTGGATAAAGATATCGATAATGGTACCATAGCCATTGAGTTTGATGTGGCTTGGGAAAACAGTTGGCGGACAAACTCTCTTGAGAGTAATTGGGATGCCGCTTGGGTGTTTGCTAAATACCGCGTAATTTCTGATCCTGAAAATTATAAGATATGGAATCACGTTAACGTTGCTGATTTAGGGAATATGGCTGGCACACCTGGTACGATCGATGTGGTGTCAGAAGTTGGGATGTTTATTTATGCAGGAGGTACCGTGCCATTAGGCAGTGTATCTTATGCTAATAATAGAATGGTATGGAATTATTCAAAGCAGGGCGTTGGCGATGATGATATTGTTGAAGTAAAGTTATTTGCCATTGAGATGGTTTATATCCCTGAAGGAGGTTTCTATTTAGGAGATGGTATATCACCGAATACCTTTCTTGGAGCACCCAACACACCGTATCATGTGACAAGCGAAGGTTCAATTACTGCGGGTCCTGATGAAGACTTGTATACTGATAATGGTTTTGATGCATTTATGAATAGTTTTTATACTATAAGCGATGCATTTCCAAAAGGTTTCGGGGCATTTTATACCATGAAATATGAGTTGTCCCAAGATCAATATGTAGAGTTCCTAAACACACTTACAAGAACACAACAAAATATTTATACCACAACGGATGTATCGACTAATCCACCAGCGACATATTATGTAATGACCGATACCGATGTAATGTTTGCAAGAAATGCTATTCGCTATAATGCAGCGGCACTTTCTGATGATGACCCATTAGAGTTTATCACAACTTTACCTAATGTAGCCTGTTCTAATATTTATAAAGAATATGTAGCGGGTTACGCCGATTGGGCTGGTTTGAGACCCTTGACTGAATTTGAATATGAAAAGGCAGCTCGAGGTGCAGAGGTGGCGGCTTTACCAGCAACTTTTGCTTGGGGTACTCAAAATTATTATGCTGTTACCAATATTCAAAATATAAATACAGCAGATGAGTATGCTGATGCACCAGTTAATGCAAATGTAAATTTAAATAACGCTTATCCAGGACCAGTTAAAGTGGGAGCATTTTATGGAAATACACGTGAAAAAGTAGGTGCAAGTTATTATGGGGTGATGGAAATGAGTGGTAATTTAGCAGAGGTATATGTTTCACCAAAATATAAGGCTACTGCTCAGAGTTTTACAGGAGCAGCAGGAAATGGAATTTTAGGAGACGATGGGTATGCAGATGTACCTGGTTGGGGGACACTAGATGATAATATAGCATATGTCGAACGAGGTGGGTCATATGCTCATGAATCCATTTATGGTCAAATGTCTACACGTAGTACAACATCAGCTCTGCGTTATAATTATTATACGGCTAGGTTTGGCCGTACAGCTCCATAATTAAGCACTATCCAAGTTTTAAAATCATATGAAATATTTAATTTATATATTGTATATTATATTATTGCCACTGGGGCAAGCTGGGGCTTCCAATAATTTGATATTTGGAAGTGGTGCAGCAGATGGGCATTCCACCATTACTGTTCAGCAAGCTACTGTAGTGAGTAATAATGCCATATTTGGTAGTGGCGGTGCTGATGGTTTTTCATTGATTTCATTTAGTCAAACCATGCCTGATGTCAACAATCCAATATTTGCTAGTGGTGGTGCTGATGGTTTTTCACTGATTAACTATCACCAACCTTTGCCCAATCTTAATAATCTGATCTTTGCTAGTGGAGCAGCCGATGGCTTTGCATTGATAATCATCCAGCAAAATATACCATTGCCTGTTGAATTAATAAAATTTGAGGCAAATACGTTGGAAGATTATGTTAGATTAGATTGGACAACTGCCAGTGAGACCAATAGTGATTACTTTGAAGTGCAGCGCGCAATAGACCCTTCCAATTTTATTACGATAGCAACTGAAAAAGCACAGGGTGAAAGTAATGCCAGAGTAAATTATTATGTTAATGATATTCAACCGGTAAGTGGTGTGAGTTATTATCGACTAAAACAAGTTGATCAGGATGGTACAACGGCATACTCTGAGGTCATTAGCGTAAATCGCATGCAGCAACAAAATATCGTGGCTTATCCAAATCCAGTTAATGAGGAGCTCTATTTAAGTTGGGATGGGGTAGAAGAAGCACAAAATGCAACTATTCGAATCATCGATCAGCGTGGGATGGAAGTTAAGCAAATGCATTTTGAAAAAAATGGCATGGAGAAAATGGTTCAAAAAGTAGAGTTTCAGGATGTATTGCCTGGTATTTATATTGTTGAATTAATGGCGAATAATCTGCGTATTTATCAGCAGCGTATCATTAAAAAATAGTAAATAATAGTAGTAGTAAGTATAAATGTGTTGGCACGGGTTGTTGGTCCGTGCTTTTTTATATAGATTATATTTATTAATTACACAATAAATTATTATAAAAAAGGCGTTGTAATTGGCATAGATTTAGGGTTAATTTATAGCAATTACTGCACATATGGTGTGATTTATTTGCTGATTATATTTTTTTTAATAAATTTTACTGATGTTTTTTAATATGGAGTAGAAGGATTTTTCTTGATTTATAGTTTTGTTTTTTTCTTTTATCTGTTGTTTATATCTTTTATAATTAATGTATTATATGCTTTTTATTCTTTTTATTTGGGTGATTCTCAGTCTTAAAATAATTTTGATAATAAGACCAGGCTCTAAAATAGAGACCTACGGTCGGTATCTTCGCCACTCTCGTGACTCGATAATGCTCACAACCTTCACACTCTCGTCTCGTTTGCATCCTTTGGACCTAGCCGCAAGCGGCTGGCATTTTGCATCCTTATCGCTGAATAGACTGTAAAGCATACTACAGGTTCCAAGATAAGTTGTAGCTATGAATTCAATTAATATATGTGTAATTATTTATTATAATTTATATAATTCTATACATTCTTCTATAATATTGTTATAAGATTTAGGTTAAATTTTGAATAAAATGGGCAAATAACACACAAAGTATTTTGGATTTTACTTTGATTTTTAGGCAAGATAAATTGTTCTAAGGCACAGTTTCGGAGAACCTTCGCCAGGACAATTTTATTTCATCAAGGGGTATGAAAACGGATAATCATTCAAAAAAACACAAATGCCTACCAATTTGCTACCGTCTCATTAAAAATATCAATTGTAATTTGCTCTAGAATGGTGTTTACCATGCGTTCTTCTTCGGCTAACTGCGTGGAGTTGATGGCGTCGTACTCATCTTGGAATGAAAATTGTTTTTCAAAACTCTGCGTTTCATCTTGAGTATGTACGTAATTAACTTTAACAGTGATTGTTAGGCGTTGTAAGCTGTTAATATCAGCTACATTAGGGTTGCCACCTGCTGATGGTGATGCAGGAGCATACCGGAAGCCTACAATACTGCCTTCAAGTTGCAAATCACCTTCATTGGCAACCACAGCAAGTTTGGTATTGTCTAAATAATAATTTCGTAAACGCTCAGTAAAGTCTTGTGCTAAATTAGCAGGGCCCTGCCCCGTATCATTAAAAAAATTGGTAATGGAGATGGTTTTTACCTGATCATAATCAATCGAAATACCCGAAAATGAGTAAACACCGCACCCACTTATTGGAATAATGATCCATCCAATCAAACATATTTGTATAAAAATATTACTAGCACTCGATCTCATATTGCTTAATTTTACGATATAGTGTACGCTCTGAAATACCTAAGTCTTGTGCAGCATATTTTCGGCGATTTTTATTTTTTTGTAATGCTCTAATTATCAATTCCTTTTCTTTTCTTTCTAAGGATAAGGAATCGTCTTCTTCAGCATGCGTAATATCTTCTATTTTGGTGTCATCAACAAAATCCCCATCTTCTTTTACACTTAATATGATTGGGCTTTTATCTTCCTGGCTAGTTGTAACAGTGGATTGCTCTAACTCTACATCCTGAAATAACTGCTTATGCTCCTTTAGTATGGATTTCTCTTGATCACTACCCTCAATCATATTTAAAATGAGTTTTTTGAGTTGATCCATGTCTTTTTTCATATCAAAGAGCACTTTATATAATAAATCTCGCTCGGAATAATTCGTCTCAGCCTGAGAAATTTGTCCCTTATTGTACAGCGCTGGCAGTTGATTTCCATTTTGCGGAAGATTTGCGAGAACGTCGCGACGGTCACGGATGGTGGATCGGGCAAGCGCGCGGGGATCGAAACCGTT
>JAUIFR010000159.1 GCA_030430325.1 Bacteroidia bacterium
AATCATTAATTTAAATTCTTTCTCATAATACTTTGCCATAATGTCCAAATTTAACCTTTTTTCGGACTCTTCTATTTGTAACAGCTAAGGTAGCATATCCAGGGTTTGCCAAGCAGGTATTCGGCTTTAAAGTAGTTATTTAATAATAAAAAAGCCCCAGATAAACATTCCCCACAGCCAATAGGCAGTATTCTACTTACACTATGTCTTAACAAATTCAACTCAGCTCGATATCCAAATCTTATCTTATTTTGGTAAAATAGGTTAGGCTCAACAAACAAGCCCAAACTTGTGGTAGATCCATACTTAAGATTAGACTGATTATAATTACTGCCAAGTACTACATGGAATTGATTAATTTTACTATCCTGACCAATAGCTTGAATAAATGAATACATAGCCAGTATAAAAATAATGGTTTTCATAGTTATAAAGTTTTAAAATAAAGTTAAATGCAGCCTGCAATTATAAATTGTTCATTATTAGTAATTTATCTAGTTCTCAGTTAAAATTGCTAGCTTTTTTAATAGTAAAGACGTAGATAAACCTAAAAGTGCTGGCGAATTTGCAACTATTTTTATTTGAAGATTTAAAAGTTGAGAATATTTGGTTTTAATCATTAGTATATTCAATAAAATAGGTAAAATATGATGAATAAAAATATTAATTTTGAATGTTTTGTGCAAAAATGGTTGAAATATGATTTTACCAAGAAAAAATATATTGCTATATTAATAGTTGTTAATGCTCTTTCTTATGCTCTAGGTTTTTATGATTTTTTTAATTATTTTTAATAAAATTAGCAAAATACGTGTAAAAAAAATGTTTATAAGGTTCATTATATAAAACTTACATTATTTAGCACGCTCTATCTTCCAAAGCGTTCAAGCATTTATACTAAATTCAATTTTTTTTCTAGTTTCTTGGCCCATTTTTTCTCGGCACTAGAGCCACTTTCCAAATACTTGTTTATGAGCGGATTTAGTTCCTCCTTTTCTTGTATACCCATAAATTGCACTTGTCTATATAAGCCTTCTAATAGACGGGTTATTCGGTTTTGGTGAAGCGAAAAACATTCAATCATATATGGGTAAATTGTATTGAAATCTTCTTGTGATACAGCTCCCAAATAACCAAAATAAGTTATTGCTCGGTCATTTAATACAGTACCATATTTTTTGTCTGAAAAATACTTCACAGCTTCGTCCAATAGTTCGCGTGCTCTTACTGGTTGTAACGCTGCACATAACCCTGCTATATAAAGAACCATCCACCTGGTCTGAGTTTCAGGATAATTCATACACACCATAAAACCCGCCAAATGTTCAGCAACAAGGTTTGGGTTCTCTTCAGCCACTTTTTCTATTATTTTTGCAGCACCAATACGTACCCATTTTTCCTCATCATGAATGAGATCCAAGCAATTATTTAAAATAGCTTTATTTCCTTGTAAAACTTGCTTCGCCATTTGTTTGCTGAATGCTGTAGTTCCTTTATGCTCAAGGAGCTCTTCTTTAAGTGCCATAATTATTTCAATTAATATCAAACGTTAAACATGAAAGTAATAATATACTTTGACATTAATGATTCTATTCCGCTTTTCCTTTGTTGATCCGTCAAGAAATTCATATAAATTTTGAATGATTTGTGCAAAAATAGTTGAATTATGATGGGTTGACATACTAATCATCCATAAATTGGTTAAACTCCTGGCGACCAATAATTGCCATAATATCAACCGAATCTTCACTAATTCTAAAGTAGATACTATCTGCACCACATACGCACCTTCTATAACCTTTTGCTATTTCATCTACAGCGGCAAATGAAAATGGGGCATCAGCGATTCTTTGAAAGCAATCGGATAGTTGCTTGAAATATTTGTCTGCTTGAGAGACTCCAAACCGATATAAACCAAATTGGTAGATCCTTATTAAATCCTGCTCAGCCTCCTTTGATAAGCGATAGTTTGCCACTATAAATCGGCCTTTGCTTTAGCTTTTATTTCCTCCAATGATGTATCAGCAAAACCACTTTCTTCGGCTTTTTTAATGCGCATTCTTATATAGTCAATCTTCTTTTGTGCACCTCTAGCTTGGCGAATGAGATCGTTAACCAGTTCGCTTTTGCTGCTATACTCTTTGCTTTCAACCTGTGCTTTGAGCCAAGCATCATTTGGACCCGTGAATGATATACTTTGTCTGACCATAATGCGTATTTGATGTATTATTACACCAATATAGCACTTTAATGTCAATTTGTCAAGGATAATTGGGTTGAATTTTCACTTAATTCAACAAAATTAGCATAATATATTCAATAATGTGAATTGGCTTAGTGGAATGGTAGCGATTTATAATTAATTGATCACATCATTTATTTTGTCCCAAAGTAGATTATCAAAGCCTGATACAGCAAAGTTAGCTTGATCTAGGTTTGTGGCCTCACCCATTCTAATGACGACCATATTTTTAGAGGGAATGACATATATGCGCTGCTCGTTGGCGCCCATGGCAGCGAACATATCATCTGGTGCACTAGGCACTAAAGCACCCGGATAGACAACTTGGCTGGATGGAACCATAAATTCAGACTTGCCATTTAACCACCACATGTAGCCATAGGCTGGGTTTAACTCTTGTGAGGAGTTAATGCTCTCGGCAAAGAATGCTTCATCAATAACTTGTTCCTCATCCCATTTACCTTGATTTAGGGCAAGCAATCCAAACCTGGCCATGCTCCTAGTAGTGCTGTGATATATCGTATAAATCAATCCATTATCCCAAAAACCGTCCATTCCGATCTTATCAGCGAGTTGGAGGTCAAAATAGTCTTCAAAGCTTTGATCACTCGATGCACTTACAATATCCATCAATTTTTGAAACACATTTCCATAGGCCCATCTTGTACCTGCATCAGCAACGTAAGTCAAATTCTGCTTTGAAACCAGTTGCTTGGTATCGTCTATGCCAGAAGTCATAGTGAGCAAATGATGGATTTGTATCAGATCTTCTATTTCTAAGGGCATATTGGTCCATGCCGCACCCAAAAAATCAGATGCTTTGTCGACAATATTCAGTAGCTGATTTTGCTGAGCTATACCGATCATGGAGGTAACTAATGTTTTGCCAGCACTATTCCATTGCCAAGTTGAAGCAGCAGTATGCCCATTAAAATATTCCTCCATCACAATTCTACCATTTACCAGGATGATAAAGGACTTCGTATTGCTTTCAATCAAAAATTCCTTAAGTGGCTCAATAGCATTATCATCCCAGCCTAATGCAGAGGCTGCAACTGTCTCCCATGCTCCGTCAATAGGCGGAAAATACATGGAATTGTCTGCGTTCGTAGGTGTTTGATTATCTATCATTGGGTCCTCATCTTTAGTGCAACCAATCAATATTACTGCACAGAGTATCCATAAATTCAATTTTTTCATAACCATATCAATTGCTTGAAATTATACTGTTTGGTCTGATTTTAGTGATGAAATGTGTTAATTTCAATAAAATTAGCAAAATACATTAAATTATTCAAGGGTTTTGACAGAAACTGTTGGAATTAGGTTTGTTACATTTGTTGGCTTTTCATTCATTAGTCTATATTGAAATTTCGATATTTCCATATTACCTGCTTTTTTCCACTATTTCATTTATTATTAACCAATTTGTTTCTTGAATTTTTTCAACAGTAATTTCTTGCGTCGGATTCCCTTCAAAGTATATGGCTGGCATAATTTTTTGATTCTTCGGAATTGTTATGTTTCCATCCCTTTCAATATTGTGATTGAGCGATGCTTTTATTTTGTTATTTTGGTTGATTTTTAGTTTAGTCCAATCCCATGGATATCCCCAATAATCTTTTAATTCTGTTTCAATTATTGGATTGAAATATAAAATAGTTTTCAATTCTCCAGTTATTACGTTGAAATCTTGTATCGTATAATCTATCCCATCTTCAAATCCAATTGCATTAATTAATTCGAGCTCAGGGTCTAAATCTATGTTTATAAATTTTCTGATTTGTATGCCATCACCAAATACCTCCATTCGTCTCAAAATATTGAAATCAGCTGAAACCCAATACTCAAAGAATTTATATTCATTTTCGACAATCCTTGATGTTACAATATAATCGCTTTTTGAATCCCCTGTAATATCAATTGAAAGCACTGCTATAATTTCCTCATTATTAATAAGCTTTTGAAGTTCAATTGGGGCCTCTTGGAGAGTATCCAACTTTACAAAATCTTGTCCAATGGCTAGAATTGGTAGTATCAATAGCCAAATCAAAATGTTTACATTTATCATCTTTAAACCTAAACTTTTGCTTATCATTATTTAAGAATGTTAAACCTAACAAGTTTTTTTATTATAAAAGAGGGATTTATAAATATACCCTAAAATCACCTATTTTTCAATCATTTACTGCACTTTAATTGTTTTAAATTGATCTATACTAGGGGAGCTTTGGTTATATTTCAATAAATTCTGCAAAGTATAATCAAAATTACATAACTGTCCGCTCAAATACACAGCCGACTCCTGGCGCAGGTTCTCCGAACCTGTGCCCAAGTGACCCTCAACTTATTTCAATAAAATTGGCAAATTTACTTCAGTAAAACTATAATTTTAAAGGCATTCGTCCAAAATAGAATTGATTTAAAAGGTTTGGACGGAACCGGCGAGACATTTTACTCATTTATTGAAAATTGATTCGTGCTGGTTTCATGTAAAAAAATAGTTGGATTTTGCGTTGAATTTTGGGCAAAATATTGTTCGAAATTATAACGATAAAAGTTGTCTAAAAAACCTCCATGTTCTAAACCAAACACTTCTAAATAATTTTTAAAAATAATGGGGATTTTTTTTACATTAGATATTTCAATATACTTTTGAATTAACTCATTAGACGCTCCTTTGGTATTCTCTAATGAAAATCCATTTAGGACTAAGTATTCTAACAATCTATTAATTGCAGTATCTACAGTTCCTTTATTTGGAATTAATAATCGTGTTTTTTCGGTTTCGTTCATTTTACTTAGGTAAGACTATGTAATTGGCTACAATGTTAAATTGTAAGTGGCTTAGCCGACTGCGTGAGATTTCCTTTTCAATACACCACAATGATGATGCGGGTTACAAACGTTCAAATACGCACTATCTCGGCTATGACATATACAAAATGTTAGCGGTTTGTTATTTGCTAATTCTCTTTGTTTTCAATCAATTGTTTTAGCTCATTTTTGCTCGGTAAAACAGTTTGATATTTACTTGCAAAAATTTGCTCGTTATTTTCAGGCAATGTAATTTCCACAAGTGTATCTTTTTTATCTTTACATAAGATTATTCCAATAGTTTTATTCTCATTATCAAGTTTTACAAATCTGTCATAATAGTTAACATACATTTGCATTTGTCCTAAATCTTGATGTGTTAATTTACCTATTTTCAAGTCAATAACAACAAAGCATTGTAATAGTCGATTGTAAAAAACAAGGTCAACTCTAAAATGTTCCTCGTCAAATGTAAATCTCACTTGTCGCCCAACAAATGTAAATCCTTTTCCAAGTTCAAGTAAAAAGTGCTCTAATTTGTCAATGATTTTTTGTTCTAATTCACTTTCCGAATACTTCTCATCTTCAGGAAGTCCAATAAATTCAAGAATGTAAGGGTCTTTCAAGCTATCTTTAGCTTTCTCAATTATCTGCCCTTTTTCTGAGAGCTCTTTTATAGCCTTTTTATCTCGACTTAATGCTAAACGCTCATAAAGAGAAGTGTCAAATTGCCTACGCAATTCCCTTAAACTCCAATTATTATTAGTTGTTTCAATTTCATAGAATTTTCTTTCTTCAATATTGTCGATACGCATTAAAAACAAATAATGTGACCAACTTAATTGAAGATTAGTATTTGGAGTAATTGCGTTTTCAGATTCAGCAGACACTGTCTGTTGTTTTCCATAAACATTATAAAAGTTCTTCATTTGCTGAAGATTTGTTACAGAAAACCCTTTCCCAAATTCAACACTTAAACGTTTTGACAAATCTTTTAGAATTTGTTTTCCATATTCTGCACGCGCTTTTCCATTCTGTTCTTCTTCGACAATCATTCGACCTATTTCAAAATAGGTATAAACCATTGTTTTATTGATTGTCTGAACTACATTCTTTCGTGCTTCTTTAAGTAAATCTGCTATCTTTTTGTAGAAATCAGATTGATTATATTGTTCTATTTCACTCATTCTAGAATCTTTTTTTCAAAGATAGCTCATTTTACATTTGATGCAATGCAGTATCTTTTTTCAATAACCGCTAACAATGTATAAACATATTAATTTTATACCCCTAAAATAGTTGATTAATATTCTCTAATTAAACATTAGTCAAAGATTAATTCAATGTTTAATCCATTTTTATAAATAATTATAATCGTTTATAAACGTTTAATAAAATGGATAATTACCCAAAACCTATAAAAACCGAACACCCTTACCGAAAAAATGAACAATTTTCCCTAATTTTAGCCTCAAATTTTGATCCATATGCCTATAGTACAGTCCTCAACCTATAAAAAACGGCCTTTTTACCTAGTAAATTCTCATTTTGAGACCATTGTCCCGAGTTTAACGCGTAAAGTAGAAGATGTACATTACCGCAGGGAGCGAATCGACACCAATGATGGGGATTTTTTGGATATTGACTGGTGGCAGCAATCTGACGGTTCCAAAGGTGTAGTCATCCTATCACATGGTCTGGAAGGTAGTTCTCATAGGCCCTATATGAAAGGAATGGCCAAAATATTCCATAAAGATGGTTGGGATATTGCTGCATGGAATTGCCGAACTTGTAGTGGGGAGATCAACCAAACACCTAGGCTTTACCACCATGCCGATACACATGATTTACAGGCCGTTATTAAGCATGTAAACCAACAAAATACATATACAAATTTGATTTTGATTGGGTTTAGTATGGGGGGCAGTATGACACTTAAATTTTTAGGAGAACAGGGGCCATCCGCTAAAGAAAAAGTTTCTGCAGCAGTAGCTATCTCCGTACCATGCCAATTGGGTGACAGCGCTCGAGAGTTAGAAAAGTGGCACAATTCATTTTACAAAAAACGATTCATTAAAAAACTCAAGGAAAAACTTCAGTTAAAAGCAGCACAATTTCCGACTCAATTTAAAGTAGCTGGACTTGAAAAAATGAATACGTTTTATGAACTGGATGAGCATTTTACGGCTCCGCTGCATGGCTTTAAAAATGCCGATGACTTTTACCAGAAAGGAAGCTCCAAAAATTACCTTGAAGGCATACAGGTGCCCACATTGCTTATCAATGCAAAAAATGACCCCTTTCTCCCAAAAAGCTGCTACCCCATCGAAATTTGTGAAACGCATCCTAACTTACACTTAGAAATGCCAAACTTCGGGGGCCATGTTGGGTTTTCTCAAGGTGGGGAGCATACTTGGGCCGAGCACCGTAGCCTGCAATTTGTTACCGAAATGGTTTATGAGTAGAAAAACATTACAAATACCATCACCATTTAGCATTGCCATTGGGCTCACAGCCATCACATTCTTATTGGCATTTGTATTTGGTGCGCCGTCACAAAGTATAGGAGAAAAATTCACTCAAACTTTTAGTTTTTGGCAAAAAGGCTTTTGGGAGCTACTCGCCTTCACCATGCAAATGGCACTCATTTTACTTCTTGGGCACACCTTAGCACTTGCACCATTATTTAAACGCTTCATTCATGCAATTGTTAAAAAGTTTAACTCAGGGCCACAAGCCACTTTATTTGTGTGCTTAATTAGTGTTTTTGTAAGTTTCATCAATTGGGGCTTTTGCCTCATTATTGGGGCTATTCTTGCCCGAAAAGTTGGGGAGCATTTTGCTAAAAATCAAATGAAGATTAATTATCCTTTATTAGGTGCAGCTGGTTATAGCGGAATGATGTGTTGGCATGGGGGTTTTTCGGGATCCGCACCCCTAACTGTTGCTGCAGATGGGCATTTTCTCATGCAAAAAATTGGGGTGATCACCATCGCCGATACCGTATTGTCTCCGATGAACATCGTATGCATGGCACTTCTTTTAGTTTTTATTCCCTTAAGTTTTTATTTCTTAGCTTCTAAACTGAAGCCTACAAACCTTGACCGCCTCTTAATTAATGAAGAAGAAAAGCCGGAAACCCAAAAAATGGCCAATATGGACCTAGATCGTAGTAAATGGGTAGCAACTGGATTGGGCAGCCTAATGTTAATTGGTTTATTTATAACAATTTGGCCATCCCTCAAGGCCCGTCAATTAACCTTTATCAACCTTAATTTTATTAATTTTCTACTCTTTGGGCTTGGGCTCATACTACACGGTAATATTCACCATTTTCTTACTGCAGTGCATCAAGCCATAACAGGTACCACAGGTATTATTATTCAATTTCCGTTGTATGCTGGTATCATGGGGCTCATGAAATATGGGGGACTCGCCGATGCCATGGCAACCTTCTTTGTTTCAATTTCTAGCGCTGGTAGTTTTCCTTTTTTGACCTTTTTGAGCGCTGGCCTCATTAATATATTTGTACCAAGCGGAGGCGGACAGTGGGCCGTGCAGGGTCCAATCATATGTGATGCAGCACAACAACTGGGAGTATCGGTACCAAAAATCATCATGGCACTTGCTTATGGAGATCAACTCACCAATATGTTACAACCATTTTGGGCACTACCTTTATTGGGAATTACGGGACTTAAAGCCAAAGATGTACTTCCCTACACACTTTTTTTAATGCTTATTGGAGCTATTATTTTTATTTTAGGATTAATGTTTTTTTAG
>JAUIFR010000160.1 GCA_030430325.1 Bacteroidia bacterium
AAAACTTTAATATAACAAAAAGGCATGATTTTTTCTAATATATAACCATAATTATTCCCTATTTTTTATTGAGTTCTTAACGCAATTTATTAATCGAACTCAGGTAAAATGGTCATTTTGAACTTTGTTGGGCTATTTATCAGTACCTAAACTAATATTTTGGAAAAATATTCAATGAAATTTGCAAATTATATTCAAATTTTGATAAAACTTAAAAGTCACAAACATTAATCTCTAATCCTTTCAATCATATCCAACCCTCGTTACCTCATAGCACACACACGCTTTAAGTTTTTCATCATGTTTTAACTTAGGATGTTCAAAGTTCATTTTTTTCTTCATGCCAATTTTCTCCATTACTTTTATGGAAGCTTTGTTATGCACGGTAGTGGTAGCTATGATTTCAGTTAACTTTAGCTCACTAAAAGCATAATGCAGGCACCGTTTTGCCCCTTCGGAAGCTAACCCTTTATTCCAAAAATCAGGCGCCAGGCGCCAGCCAATATCGATACATGGTGTAAAAGGAGCTTCATAGGTTTGATTTAAAAGTCCAATGAACCCAATAAACGCATTTGTATCAAGCAATTCTACAGCAAAATAGCAAAATTTATGCTCTTGAAACTGCGCTTGCATACGATGAATAAAATCTTCGGTCTGTTTGTAAGTGGCAACATAAGGAAAATACTTCATCACCTCAGGGTTTGCACTAATGCTTGCCATTTTAGGAATATCCTCTTCCACCCAGTTTCTAAATCCCAATCGTTTAGATTTAAATAAATATGGTTCCATAAACGTAATATTCTTGAGTTTTGGCCATAAAAAGCTATTTTAATGAATAAAATTAGCAAAATTTATTTAAAATAACTAAGAATAAACGTAATTAGACCCTTTCTAAATTATAACTTAAAATATGCGATTCTTTTGTTTAAACGGGATTGAGGTGTAAATTTGAACGGTATATTGTTGGATTTGAATTTTTGAATATATGAGCTGGTTGCATACTACCATGAACAGTACGTTGGGTAAGAAAGTGCTCATGGCACTTACCGGACTATTTTTGATTTTGTTTTTGGTCATTCATCTTCTTGGTAATTTGCAATTGCTTTTACCAGATCAGGGTGCTGCATTTAATATTTATGCACATAACATGGCTAGTAACCCATTGATCAGAGTTGTTTCTATTTTAAATTTTGCCTTTATCTTAACACATGTTGTTTACTCTATTGTACTTACTAGGCTAAACAAAAATGCAAGGCCAGTTGGCTATGCGGTACCAAACAAAAAGAGTGCATGGGCCAGTCGAAATATGGGTATTTTAGGTACGATTATTTTATTATTTATCATCATTCACCTTAAGGGGTTTTGGTATGAGCTTAAATTCGGGAAAGTGCCTTTCGTAGAGATCGATGGCATCATGATGAAGAATGGTTTTGCCCTGGTACAAGCAGCTTATTCAAACCCAATTTATAGCCTAATTTATGTGATTGCTATGGTATTTTTGGGCTTTCACTTATCGCATGGCTTTCAAAGTGCATTTCAAACACTCGGACTCAACCATAATAAATATACTACGTTTATAAAGAAAACAGGGTTGGCTTTTTCAATACTCATTCCGGGATTATTTGCAATGATTCCCATTATCATGTATTTGAAAAGCATAACATAAATCAAGATTATTAAATTAGAATGGAAATTGCTTTTTGCTGAAGTGATTTCAATTTTAAAAAGAAAAAATAAAAAGCATGATATTAGATGCAAAAGTACCGGCAGGAGATCTGGCTGATAAGTGGAAAAACCATAAATTTAATGTAAAGCTTGTCAATCCTGCCAATAAAAGAAAGTATGAAGTAATCGTTGTGGGAACAGGGCTTGCAGGTGCATCTGCAGCAGCTTCACTTGCAGAACTTGGCTATAATGTAAAAGCATTTTGCTTTCAGGATAGTCCAAGGCGTGCGCATAGTATTGCCGCACAAGGTGGTATAAATGCCGCTAAAAATTACCAAAACGATGGTGATAGCGTGTTTCGGTTATTTTATGATACGATTAAGGGGGGAGATTACCGTTCTCGTGAGGCCAATGTTTATCGCTTAGCTGAAGTTAGTGTGAATATCATTGACCAATGTGTGGCACAAGGTGTGCCATTTGCTCGAGAATATGGGGGGCTGCTTGCAAACAGGTCATTTGGAGGAGCTCAAGTATCTCGTACTTTTTATGCACGCGGCCAGACTGGGCAGCAATTATTGCTAGGAGCCTATAGTGCTCTAAGTCGTCAGATCAATACAGGTAAAGTTGAAATGCATTCCCGCAAAGAGATGCTCGATTTAGTTGTAGTTGACGGCCAAGCACGAGGTATTATTGTAAGGGATTTAGTTACTGGTGAGATATCATCGCACAGTGCACATGCTGTAATATTAGCTACCGGTGGATATGGTAATGTATTTTACTTATCGACCAATGCCATGGGCTCAAACGTAACAGCTGCTTGGCGGGCACACAAAAAAGGTGCTTTTTTCGCTAATCCTTGCTATACACAGATTCACCCAACTTGTATTCCAGTATCAGGCACACATCAGTCTAAACTGACACTAATGTCAGAGTCACTCAGGAATGACGGCAGGGTTTGGGTACCTAAGAAAGAGGGGGATACACGTAAACCAAAGGATATTCCTGAAAATGAAAGAGATTATTATCTGGAACGTAAATATCCTTCGTTTGGAAATTTAGTACCAAGAGATGTGGCCTCACGTAACGCAAAATATGCTTGTGACGAGGGTCGAGGGGTTGGTTCTACTAAATTAGCAGTATATTTAGATTTTGCTGATGCTATAAAACGTGATGGAAAAGATACCATTGCCGCAAAATATGGCAATTTATTCGATATGTATCAGCAAATTACGGGTGAGAACCCATACGAAACACCTATGCGGATCTTCCCAGCAGTGCATTACACGATGGGCGGGCTTTGGGTAGATTATAACTTAATGACATCGGTACCTGGTTTATATGCACTTGGGGAAGCTAATTTTTCAGATCATGGAGCTAATAGACTTGGAGCCAGTGCCTTAATGCAAGGTTTAGCTGATGGATATTTTGTGGTACCATATACCATTGGAGACTATCTTGCTCGGATGCCATATGATAAGATTGGCACAGATCATCCAGCATTTAAAGAGGCAGAGCATCAAGTTAAAGAAAAAATAAGTCAATTATTATCAATAAATGGCAGCAAAACAGTGGATCAATTCCATCGAGAGTTGGGCTTGATCATGTGGGACAATTGCGGCATGTCCAGAAATGCTGAAGGGCTAAAAGAAGCAAAAACAAAGATAAAATCACTGCGTGATGATTTTTGGCAAAATGTAAAAGTGCTCGGTGAAGCAGGTCAAATGAATCAATCGATAGAGAAGGCAGGCCGCGTGGCTGACTTTCTGGAGCTGGGCGAGCTGATGATTGATGATGCGCTGGATCGTAATGAATCTTGTGGTGGACATTTTAGAGAAGAGTATCAGACTGAAGAAGGAGAAGCCAAGCGAAACGACGAGCAGTATAGTTATGTGGCAGCCTGGGAATATAAAGGTAAAGATCAGGCTGAATCTTTGCATAAAGAACAACTCGAGTTTCAGAATGTTAAATTAACACAAAGAAGCTATAAATAAAGCTGGATATGGAAGAAAAAAGAAATTATACACTTAAAATTTGGCGTCAAAAAGATGCAAACGATAAGGGAGGATTCGTCACCTATCCGCTAAACGATATATCTACCGACATGTCTTTCTTAGAGATGATCGATGTGTTGAACGAAAAATTAATTGCAGATGGGCAGGAGCCGGTGCATTTCGACCATGATTGCCGGGAAGGAATCTGTGGAATGTGCAGTATGGTGATAAATGGGAAACCGCATGGCCCAAAAGATGCCATTACTACGTGCCAGTTACATATGCGTAGCTTTGATCATGGTGTAACGATTACAGTTGAGCCGTGGCGTGCAAAGGCTTTTCCGGTAATACGAGATTTGGTTGTAGATAGGACATCTTTTGACCGAATCATACAAGCAGGAGGATATGTGTCGGTAAACACTGGTGGTGTACCTGACGCTAACGAAATACCTATTCCAAAGAAAATTGCGGATGATGCATTTGATGCAGCAACATGCATTGGCTGTGGTGCCTGTGTAGCCGCTTGTAAAAATGCCTCGGCCATGCTTTTTGTCAGCGCGAAGATTTCTCAATTAGCTATGCTGCCTCAAGGTAAAGTGGAGCGTGCCAGCAGAGCAGAAGATATGATTGCCCAAATGGATGAAGAAGGGTTTGGCGCATGCACCAATACTGGAGCATGTTCGGCAGTTTGCCCTAAAGAAATTAGCTTAGAGCATATTGCGCGGATGAACAGGGAATATTTTACAGCTAAATTTACAGCAAAAAAGAGTTAAGTTTACGCTAAAGTAAGAAGCCTAAAAATTAATTTGTTATAAAAAATATGGCAATGTATATACGAAAATATGAACATTGTCGTTATAGAGGTGTATGAAACCAATGATTTTGTACATTACTTTTTGAATAAATATTACACGTAGTAGGCATTAATAATAGAATTTCATTAAATTTGCCTTTGTGATGTGTAGTAGATTTTGTATTTATGTGTGTGGACCATTTTCTTAAACTTGGATTAATAGATTAAAGGTGAATATGAATAAATTGTATAGAAATATTTTGCAATGGGCTTGCATAATGGGAGCGTTACCCTTTTTCTTTGCATGTACGAAGGGTAAGCCAACAAGCGTAAATCCTGGGTCGGAAAGCACCACTACGGGCCTTGCTTATAACGAAGATGGTGGCTTTGAAGTGAATGAATTTAAGGGGCAGCCTGCTGGACCAAACCTTCGTTTTATCGAGGGGGGACGTACTACAATGGGTTCTTTCGAGGAAGACTTGCTCACTTCACGCGATAATTTAGAGCGTACCGTTACAGTGGCTTCATTTTATATGGATGAAACGGAAGTGGCCAATATTCACTGGTTAGAGTATTTATTTTATATTAAAATAGATTCTTCTCAAGAATATTATGAGTCTGCCTTGCCAGATACTACTGTTTGGGCTAGAGAGATGGCATTTAATGATCCATATGTAGATCATTATTTAAGGTATCCTGGATTTAGATATTTCCCGGTTGTTGGAGTAAGTTGGGTACAGGCTGCAGATTATTGTAAGTGGCGTACGGCTGTAGTAAATATGAACCTTGCTGAAGAGGCTGGGTTAGAAGGGTTCTCGGCAGAAAGTGGTGAGCGTATTCCGTTAGAGACGGGAGTTGTACTTCCTGACTATAGGCTTCCGACCGAGGCGGAGTGGGAATATGCGGCTCAAGCCTTGATCGGAACGCAATGGATGGATGAGAATCAAACGCATCAGCGAGTTTATCCTTGGGATGGGCACTCTTTAAGAAATCCTTATGGTAAGAAGATGGGTTATTTCTTAGCCAACTTTAAGCGTGGACGTGGTGATTACGCAGGTATTGCAGGGAAGTTGAATGATGGTGCTATGATAACAGACTATATCATGGAGTATGCACCAAACGACTTTGGCTTATATAATATGGCAGGAAATGTAAACGAGTGGGTATATGACGTGTATCGTCCATTATCATTCCAAGATGTAGATGACTTGAACCCGATTCGTAAGGATGGTTTCTTAGATGAAGCTAAGGGTTATGACTATGAGAACTTTAACTCGTTAATCAATGATAATGTTAGGGTTTATAAAGGTGGATCTTGGAAAGATGTAGCATACTGGCTTTCTCCAGGTACCCGTCGCTTTATCGAAGAGGATTCAGCAACTTCTACCATTGGCTTCCGTTGTGCCATGATTAGAGCTGGTTCCAATTACTAAGCATAGAATTAAAAGAATATATAAAACCGCTCAATTTGAGCGGTTTTTTTTGTGTTGATGTTTCAGCAAACTCCAGAACATATACTTTTGTTTCATCTGCAACAGGAATCAGTTTGATATATTAGTAATCATGTTTAATTGAATAAAATTAGCAAAAAAAAAATAAAAAACTCATACATGTGAACGAATCCCCTTGTCATGCCTGTATACAAAAACCAATACAATGACCAATTGAGTACATAAAATAAAGCTATTACCAATGGCCATGAGCCACAACCCAAACAGCAAATCTTGTATTAAATAACCGTAATAGATACTGCCAAATGTAATTACTAATTGAAATGCAGCAAGATAAATGGTGTGTAGTTGTTTGTGAAAAATGGTTAAAATGATAAAAAATGGTGTTACAATAAAACTTGTGGCATACATGAGGCACAAGGGAGCAGCAAATTCACCCGCACCAGACCATTGGTTGCCAAAAAGGAGGCTAAATATTGGGCTTGCGGCCAATGTCAAAATAAAAAAGAAGGCAAAGCTTAAGATGGCTAATGCTAAAAGCAGACTTAAAATAAGACCCCTCATATTTTGATGATTTTGCTTTAGATTAGTAAATTTTTGGAAGAGTACAGGTCCAATAATTTGCTGGATTAAAATTTCGGGCAAAGCAATAAGCTTAATGGCTACTGCCAAGAAACCAACGAGTTCGCCACTGAAAAAATACCCAGTTACTAAAATAGGGCTATGTAAACTCAACATGCCGATCATCACTCCCGGAAAGGACTGCTGCGGATAGATTTTAAATTTTTTAATGATTCTCCAGGTGTAGAATGTTGCCTGGCGAGTTAAACTCCTAAAGTTTTTTATTATAAAATAACCAACTGCTATACTTAACCCAATACTTAACCCCCAAATTAGTCCCCAATTTATTTGTAAATAGGCAAATAAGATGCCTAACATAATATGTATACCTATCTGCGAATTACGTAGTATGGCCCATTGCTTAAATTGCTTATGCCTCGTAAATTGTCGCTCAAGAATATGCGTTGTACCTAGCCCTAGCGTAGCAGCCATTACAAAGAATATTGGTGCGTCAAGTGAAACTATTTTTGATGGCAAAAAGTATAGCGGAACAGGTAAAACTAAGCAAATAGCAAGCAAGATATAAAATGAAATTAGAGCTAAATTTTTAGCTGCTAGCTCGGATTTTGTAATGACAATACCAAGCTCATATTTGAGGGAGGCTCCAGCAGCAATCACAAGTATAAGACTTTGAAAAACAGCAAATTGACCAAGGTCATTTGGGGTATAAAGCCTGGTAAATATGGGATAGGCGACAGTAGTAAGCACATAGGGCAATACACTAGCTAAAGCAGTATAGCCAATGGATTTTTTGGGTAGAAGTTTGTTGAGTTGATGAAACATTTATTAAAATTAATACATATAAATGAATGAAATTAGCAAAATATATTCAAAATATAAAAAAATAAACCTAAAATTAATACCTAATACTTCAACTAAAATAGGATAACATAATTAATAAATTTTAAACAAATTTAGCAAAAAACATTCAAATAAAGTAAAAATCAATTAAAAATTAATCACTTGTTGACAGATACTGCTAAATTCACTTAAAATAATGGCCGTAGCTCCCCAAACTTGGTGCCCCTCCACATCAAAATAGGGTGCTTTAATGCTATTTCCCTTGATTTTTAAGATGGTTTCCTTACGATTTTTAGTATCAAACAATGTTTCGAGTGGCGTTTGAATAATTTGCTCTACTTCTTTTGGGTCTTTTTTGAATGCCGGTGACTGCTCAATCCATCCGACTACAGGTAATACATTTGTATGGCTAGCAAATACATAAAATTCAGTCAGTGAACCAATTACATTAATACCATCTGCCTCAATACCAATTTCTTCGTGTGTTTCTCTTAATGCGGTTTGGATCCGGTCATTTTGATCTTGAAT
Organism: Bacteroidia bacterium; assembly: GCA_030430325.1. Taxonomy (GTDB): domain Bacteria; phylum Bacteroidota; class Bacteroidia; order Cytophagales; family Cyclobacteriaceae; genus JAUIFR01. Next base: position 7,851 of record JAUIFR010000160.1, read on the forward strand.
CTCGAGTTTACCACCAGGTAAAGAGATTTGCCCCCCATGTGCACCGTCATAATTTGGCCGCTGAGTTAGCGGAAAGTACCATTTTCCATTTTCTCGGTATAACAATATCAGTACGCTGGCCTTCCTCCCTTCAGGGTGTAGTTTGCGAGGAATCTGCTGGAGGTTATTAATTAATTTTGGGGCCATTAGCTGCTGAGCATCCCAGCCTGGCAAAGGGTTTTGGGTTAAATGATCGTCAATGAGCTCTGGGAGGTGAATTAAATTTAAATGGGTCACGTATTAAATCCTATTTTTTTAAAAATTGCTCTTGAAAGTCATCAATTACAAGTAAGTATACGCCAGATTTGAGCTGACTGATATTGATTTCTTTGGCATCACCCTCGAGCAAGATATTGCCCTGTTGATCTTGTATTTGAAAATTACTGGAACGAGATAGAAAGAGTTTGTCGGACGCACTTTTAGGGTAAAATGAAATGGGGGCTAAGGCATCATTTACACGTATAGATTTGGAGTAGGAAACATCCCCTGATGGGTTTATATATTTTACACGATATTGTGTTTGTCCTTGTTTAAAATCTGAAATGATTTTGTAATGCTCAATGGAACGCTCTCCTGTTGCAGGGATGCTATTTACAACCTGCCAAGTGCCATTATCTTCCCATTCAAGCTCAAATTGCCCGCCCTTCTTATCACCTTTGGTGGTCCACTTCACTGTGTTTTCTTCAGTGGTTATTTCAATAAATGAAAATCCTGTATCACTTCCAATTACTTGTGGGTTAATGACTCTGGGACTGCAACCATTTTTATGCGTAATCCTGATGACTACTCGTTCGTTCATGGCCAAATGATCTAATTTCACCAAAAATGCAGAGGTTCTTATTTCTTGAGCGACGAGCTGATCGTCCAGGTAGATCGCGTAGTCCGTCGCCGCCGAGCCGTCGAGTTGCACGAGGAAGGCGTGTTGATCGAAGCGGTTG
>JAUIFR010000161.1 GCA_030430325.1 Bacteroidia bacterium
AAGTGAAGTGATGAAAGCATTTGTGACCGAATTTACACCGTGTGGATTCGAGGAAAAAGCTTTTTTCCCCTGTTATGGTATGGCAGAATCAACACTAATGCTATCCTGTAAGCCACATGGAACCTTACCAAACTATCAAAAAATAGCAGCAGGGGCACTTAAGAAGAATCAGATAATCAAAGCTGATCACACTGAAAAAACGCAAACCATTACAGGGTGTGGAAAATCATGTTATGGAGTAACACTTAAAATAGTTGATCCGAACACATTTCAAGAATGTCCATCAAACCATGTTGGTGAGGTATGGGCATCAGGTGATACCATTGCCAAAGGCTATTGGAATAATCCTAAGCAAACTCAAGAGGTATTTAGAGCACATATTGCCCCATCACAAGAAGGACCATTTTTAAGAACAGGTGACCTTGGTTATTTAAATGCTGATGGGGAATTGTTTATTACTGGTAGATTAAAAGATTTACTGATTATTCGAGGAAGTAATTATTATCCACAAGATATAGAATTGACAGCTGAAAAAAGTCATCCTGCACTTCGTAATAATTTTGGGGCCGTTTTTTCCGTAGAAGTAGGGGAAGAGGAAAGACCAGTATTGGTATATGAGCTAGAAAGACGATACTTGAGAAAGGCGAATGCACAAGAGATTTTTACGGCGATTCGCAAAAAAATAGCTGCAAAGCATGAACTAGATCTATATGATATTGTACTAGTTAAAACAGCCACAATTCCGGTAACCTCCAGTGGGAAGATACAAAGACAACAATGCAAAAGACACTATTTGAATAAAGCATTAAACATTATTTATACAGATAATAAAAAGAAAAATGCCATGATTGATTTAAAGAAACTGACTCATGAAGACTTGCTTGCTGTGGCTCCCCATCAACGAGAGAAAGTTATAAAAGGATATTTAAAAACAAAGATTGCTGGCCTGATGCAAACCGATGCAAGTATGATTGAAGCGGATGACAATATTGTGGAAATGGGGCTTGAATCACTTCAGTTGGTAGAGTTAAAAATTGGTCTTGATCAAGTAATTGGTTATGAATTTAATGTGGATCGCTTTATGTCTGAGCCTACCATTACAGAGCTGGCCAAAGAGGCCCTTAAAGGGATGGAATCTGCTCAGAAAAATATGCAGCATGCCAAACCAACAATATGTGATGAAACCCACACGGTAGCTCCAGGTCCAATAGAGCAAGATTTAAAAGAATCAATTTATCATTTTCATAAAAATCCATTTGATTTTTTGAAAAATCTTCAAAAAAAATACGGAGAAATTGTAAAATTTCATTTTGGGGAAAAGATTATGCATCTCATTACTAATCTTGATGATATTGACCGTGTTTTTATAAAAGAAAAAGATAATTTTATTAAAGGAGAGCCTTATCAGGTACTCCATGCCATTATGGGATTAGGGTTGGTTACGGCCGATGGGGAAGCCTGGAAGGAGCAACGAGGAGCTGTTCAGCCCTTGTTCGCAAAAAAAAGATTGGGCATGTCAGTAGAAAACATGTTTGGTGATATTACACAATTTTTTGAAACGTATTTAAAGGATAGCGCAAATCAAAATCAACCGGTTGATATTTTAATCATGATGCGCCGGATTACCTTGCACGTATTATTGAAATACATATTTGGTATTGAGTATTTTCCAAAATTTGAACGATTGTTTTTGGCGGTTAACCAAATTGAATCTTCTTTAGATGTTTCATTAATTCATTTACTCAAGAGTTCATCGGAAGATGAAAAATTAGCGGCTACATCAGGCAAAAAGAGTATGGCAAGTGCTGGATTAGAGGAACTGGATACCTTATTATATGAAATTATAGATGAATTTTTGGTAGGTGATCAAGTGGAAGATAATTATATTACACGAATCATAAAGGCGGAATATGTAAATGATTTTGATCCGTCACAACTCAGAAGGCACATTAGAGATTCATTTTCTACCACACTTTTTGCAGGATTTGGAACGTCCTCTAGTGTCTTACTTTTTAGCCTGTACTTATTAACTCAACATGCCGAAAAGTATGAAAAATTACAAAATCAGATCAATCAAACAGAAGAACATCTATTTTATCAAAACCCAATAGATACAGTAAGCCCGTATCTTACAGCGGTCATCTATGAATCCATGAGGCTTTACCCGCCACTTTGGTTTTTAGAAAGAGAAGTCGTAGCAGATACCCAATTAAGTGGCTACTCCATTCCACAAGGTTCACGGATAGTAATTAGCCCTTATGTTTTACATAGAAATCCTTGGGTTTGGAGTGACGCCGATAGCTTTAAGCCTGAGCGTTTTATAGAGAATGTTCCAGGTAGGGTAAAAGGATATATACCATTTGGAATGGGGCAAAGAGCCTGCCTAGGTGGTCAGTTAGCGTTACAGGAAATGCTCATCATTCTTTTTGTATTCCTTAAAAAATACAAATTTAAGCTTAGTTCAGCGAATACTCTTTTACTTGATACTAAATTATCCCTAGTACCTCAAGAAAAGATATTCATGTATATTGATGAACGTGAAAAGGTTTTAGGCTAAAATACGATTAATGAAGGTAATTATTTTGTAATGATGATAAATCTCAATGAGGAAATAACGCTAGACGATCACATAAAATTGGAAAACGAGTACTTGTTTTCTACACCCCAAAAGGTTTTACTTACGGGGGCGACTGGTTTTTTGGGTGCATATATGCTTTATGATCTGCTGAACTATACCACGAGCCATATTTATTGCTTGTTACGTGCTGATAGTGAAAGCCTTGCCCTTCAGCGGCTATTTGATAATTGGAATGCCTACATGCTTGATCATGAAGAAAAAGAAAAACGAATCACTCCTGTGCTTGGGGATTTATCAAAGAGCAACTTGGGCATAGAAAAAGTATTGTATGAGCAGTTGTCCAAAGAAATAGACAGTATTTATCACCTGGCGGCATCAGTGAGCTTTGCTCCTGATTACCAAAAGTTAAAAGCAATTAATGTTGTTGGTATTCAAGAAATAATCAAGCTAGCGGCATTGAATAAACCGAAGCTGCTTCATTTTGTATCTACCTATGCCGTTTTTAATACGAAGTTCTATAATGGAAGCGAAATAATTTTTGAAAAGGATTTAGAAGGAAGCAGTGAAGGAATAAAAAAGGGTTATGGACAAAGTAAGTGGGTGGCCGAAAACATTTGTTACCTTGCTCGCAGGCGCGGAATTCCAATCACCATTTATCGTCCAGGCATAATATCAGCTGATCAGCGTAAGGGAATTTATAATCCATCCTGTATTATGAATTTGATGATTTTGTCGGTGATCACCATGGGTTATGCGCAAGCCATTGACTTTAAACTGCACTTTACACCGGTTGATTATTGTAGTAGGGCGATTGCATTACTTGCTCAAAAACAATCATCGGTAAATAAAAACTTTCACCTGGTCAATACGCCAATTAGTTGGCAGCAATTATTGCATTGGTTAGCTAAAAAAGGGCATTCTATCAAACAAATCGAACCCAATGAATGGTATCAAAGACTTTATGAATTGATTAAAAAAAATTCGATGTTTTACCCCCTTTATTTTTTGGTGGCGATGAAAAATGATCAAAATTCTTGGAGCAAGGCCAATGTCGTGACTTCTTCTTTTGATGATGGAAATGTAAAAATGAGACTAAAAGAATTTGAGCTATCGTGTCCTGCATTGGATGATGCGTTGCTGGATACATATTATGCTTATTGGCTGAAAAAGAAAGTCATCGAACCATCGTTGATTAAAAGAATATAAATGAATTAAAATAATTTAAAATAAAATAACTAATTGTAGATTAAATTCATTAAAAACCTATTTTTATTAATAATATATTATTAATTTTTTACTAAAATTGAAAAAATAATAATGGCAACACTTATTTTTCTTGATCATTCGATAACGCTTGAAGATGGTAGTCAGATCAAGAAGAGTTGTAAAAAATTAGGAATCCCATTTAGCTGTGAAGCAGGAATTTGTGGAACCTGTATGGTTAAAATCACTGAAGGGATGGAGAATTTATCCACAATGAATGAAGAGGAAGAAGATTTTGGGTTGGAGGAAGGGGTGCGCTTGGCATGTCAGGCAAGAATAAAGTCAGGCATAGTAAAATTAAGTTAGCAAATAATAAATGTTGAGTATGAATAAACGTATACCCATGATACCAAGAGATTTTTATAAAATTTCTTATTTTAAAAACTTACTGGTTGCCCTATATTGTTATGCATTTTTTACCCTTCCTGCTTGGGCATCCATTTGGGTGTTGTATGCAGATTTTACACTCCTTCTAAAAATAGCCCTGTGGACACCACTTATACTGCTCACTGGCTTTGGCCTTAATACCTTTTTATGGTTAGCGCATGAAGGGGGACATTTATGCCTGCACAAAAACAAATACATGAGCATGGCGCTGGCCATATTACATACCACATTTTTACCAAATTTTATGGTTGTTGGATTTACCGTTTCTCATTGGGATCATCATCGGTATACCAATCATCAACATGATGATCCAAATTATGAGATTTACTTGAAGTACAATAACTTTTTTACAAGGATGTTCATTTCTTTGGGAGATGCGAACAGGATGTACAGTCGGTATGTTTTTCAAATCGCTTTAGGTAAGCCCTTACCGTTTAAATATAAACTGCCCTTTACAGACGGTGAACTTAAAGCGTTTGCTTGGTTGAATATAGGTTGGCGACTGATCTGTACCACAGCCGTAGTGCTACTTACCGTTTATTATTTTTTGCCCATGTTGATGGGGTATTGGTTGCCCATCATCTTAGTTACGCGCACGTACAATGGTATTCGTCCCTATCTAGAGCATACCAATACGAGTATTGGTGCGGGAAGAGATTCTAGAAGCCGAACTTCATGGTTATGGACGTTACTTGAAATTGGAAATAATTATCACCAGGAGCACCACTTGTATCCCAAAGTGCCCAGTTATAAACTACCTGCACTCCATGATTATTTAAACGCGCAAAACTTTTACGATGACAATGATTTTGCCGATCGCTCAACTTTTGGTGTGGTTAAGTATGCGTATTCGGATGCTCGCCTTCCACTTAAGCAGGAGTCTAATTAAAATTATATGAAGAGTAACGCAGAAATACAGGAGCTAAGGAGTAGGGATGATGCCTATTTAAGTAAATTGGGAGATATGCCCAGTGAGCTAGTATTTATATTAGGCCCACATCGCTCTGGCACGACGTTTTTGCACAATTTATTGGTGCAAACTGGCCAGTTTAGTTATATCAGCGCCTATGATGTGATCAACTATGATGAAATTTTATACAATCATTTTCACAATAAAGAAAAACAGGTAAAGGATGCTCTTCATCAAGAAATCCTACACCATCAAAAAAATAGGGGAGTTGATCAGCTTGCGGTGGGTGCTGATTTGCCTGAGGAATTTGGTTTTATATTGCAAGGGGATAACTTTTTTGAACCCAAGTTAACGCCTAAGAATTTATCTAGATTTCAAGAGCTATGTTATAAAAAGCAACTGATAGAATCGAACAATAAACCCTTAATTCTCAAGGAACCTTGTGAGTTTTATGGAAATTTTCTGTTTATTAGTCAACAATTTCCACAAGCACGGTTCATTTTTAACCATAGGCATCCTTTGCATACCTTGAATTCTCACATTAAATCTTGGGTAAAGGCATTAGATGAGAAAAATCATTATCTTGGTCTATTGGATAGGCACTATGAAAATATGATGAATGATCAACGAGAACGCTTGAAATTCCAATTTTTTTTTAGGAGTGAAAAGGGATGTGAATGGATTATCGAAAAATTACTAACTGCTTATCAGTATTATTTTGACCATGTGGGTCAATTACCCACAGAAAATTATTATTCCATTAATTATGAAGCGTTTTGTGCCAATCCGAGTGAAAACATGGGGCGTTTAATGGAGTTTTTGGGTATTCGAGAAGTTAAAGTTAATGACGATTTTATTAAAACACGTGAATCAGAACTATTACCCATGGTGCTTAAAACGTATAAAAAGTACCAACAAGAATTTAAAAAATACTTAAACCACTTTCACTATCCGATTTTTCCATAGTGAATACTTAAATTTTAATATTATGAAAAAGACAATCAAAAAAATCATCTTTTTTAAATTGTATTTACTTTCTCGGATGAAATTTTTGCATTCCTTACTTCCCGACAAAGTACTTTATAAGTTGCCCTTGGGTTGGAATGGAAAGATGGTCAAAACCTTTATGAAGCCCGACGGAAAAGTTTATCCTGATATTCCGTGTAAGCTGAATGAGCCAAATTCATATAAGCCCAAAGTGAAGACTGAAGATGCTTATAAAATGACTGAACAGGAAATTCAATTTTTTTATAAGAATGGATTTACAAAACCCTATACTGTTTGCACGCCAGATGAAATGGAATCAATTAGAAAGCATGTTCAGCATACCGTTTACAACACGCAGAGCTCGATTTACCCTACAGGCGCCTATGCGTATACGGGCCCCAAAGATAATAGCCAGGAAGAATCAAAAGAAATGGGTAACGAACAACTGGCTAAATTTGCTATTAATTCGAGGGATCGGCACCTGGATACACCAGAAATGATGAAACTCTTTTCTCATCCGGCTATCATTGAACGCTGTGCACAACTATTGGGGCCAGATTTACTGATTTGGCGATCACAATATTTTCTGAAGGATCCAAAAAATTTGGGAACAGCGTTACACCAAGCTTCCGTATACTTATTAGATAATTTTAGAGTGCCTACCTTGTCTCCAAAGAATATGGATGAACTTTTTCAGTTGACGGTCTGGATTGCGCTCACCGATGCAACCATTGAAAATGGCTGTATGACGGTTATACCCGGTACGCATCGGGAAATTCGTCCGGTAGTGGTGAAAACATACAATAAGAAAGAGAAGGAAGCCAAAAGATTTGGAGGGATGGAGGTTAATATAGATTACCCCGTAGAAGACGATCATGTACATCGTGTAGAAATGAAAGCAGGGCAATTTTTTATTTTTTCTGAACGGGTTATTCATGGGTCTCTGCCCAATATAACGATGGATCAAAAGCGAGAGTCCTTAAATTTTCGGGTCATCACCCCTTCCACCAGGGCCTATAATGATTTTTTATTAAAAAATGGGAATAAATTTATGCTCTTACACCTTAAGGATATTAACCTCGATCGGTGGAATGCTGTTCTTGTTAAGGGGGAAGATAACGTGAAGGCAAACAAAAATAGGGTAGTACCTGTAGAGGACGTGATTAATAAAGAGGAAAAGAAAGAAAAACCTGTTGACAAAGTGGTGTCTGAGCTATGAAATAAATAAAAACATCAATTGTCAAATTGATAGTAAATAAATGATATTTTTATGTATTTTTAATAAAAACTGACTAAAAATTAGTAAAACAATAAATTTTAACACCAATGATTGACAAACTTTTGCTTTTGATTCTTTCCATTGTTGTACCTTTAGGGATGTTTCTGCTAGGATTACAAACTAACATTAATGAGCTAAAAAAGGTGATCAGCAAACCAAAAGCTATTTTGATTGGTATTTTTTGTCAAATCATGGTAGTTCCTTTATTGGCTTTTTTGTTTTCTATGCTGTACCCGTTGCCAGCTCCCCTGTTACTGGGCGTCATTATTTTATCGGCTGTTCCAGGTGGGGCCGTTTCTAATATCATTTCTTTTTTATCAAAGGGAAGCATTTCTCTTTCCATATCCCTGACCATTATATCCAGTTTGATTACGGTGTTTACTATTCCCCTTGTTGTCAACCTTGGGCTTATGCATATTGGATTTGATCAAGTCACTTCGCTACCCGTTATACCAACAATTATAAGGAGTATCCTTCTTGTAGCATTACCAGTTACAATTGGCATATTTACTCGAGAAAGGTTTCCGGGCTTTTCTGGTAAAATGGAAAGACCCACTAAGATTGTTTCCTTAGTCCTACTTATAGTTGCTGTTAGCTTTGCCATCACCAATAATATCGAATACTTTATCAAACATGTTGAGGTAAAATTACTGTTTGGCGTTATTGGTTATAACCTTATGGTGATGTTTGCAGGGTTTTTATTGGCCTATTTATTTCGACTGGAGCGAGCCAGTGCTTTTACGATATCAATTGAGGCAGGTATTCAAAATTCATTGTTGGCCTTGTTAGTAGTAGAGCTTGTTTTAGTTCCAGAAGCCATTGTATTTCCTGCATTTTATGCCTTTTTAAGTATCGTATTTGGCTTTCTGTGGGGGCTATTATTTAGGTATTATCAAAAGAATAAAGTCACATGATTACTCATATCATTAGAACCTATTTTAAGATGCTGGTAGCCAGCTTTGACACGTTTGGATGGAGTAAGGACTTCTTTCATCGGTTGTTGATCATGCCCATTCGGTTACAAGTTGTGTATTTTACATTCTTGCTGGATCGTATTTTTTTTAGTAAATATAAAAAGGAAGTTGTTGAAAAACCTGTTTTTATAATTGGTCATCCAAGAAGCGGTACGACGCTGCTTCATCGCCTATTAACATCAACTGATGAATTTGTTGCGCATACGACTTGGGAATCCCTGTTTCCTTCGCTGACCAGTAGAAAAATAATGAGGCCACTAATCAATCGATTGGCAACTACAAAAAAAAATGTCTTTTTGCCTGGTCAAACAGGGCAAATTGAGGTAAAATATGACACCAACAGGGTTGGACCTATCAGAAAGGCCATTACGGTGACTTCCAATGCTGATGTTCCCACCAAGGTGTTGAAAATAAAAGGCACGGT
>JAUIFR010000162.1 GCA_030430325.1 Bacteroidia bacterium
CTCGTTATTGGGGGACGCCACTGCCGATTTGGCGAAGTAAAGATGGTAAAATTGAAAAATGCATTGGTTCTATTACAGAGCTTCGTGAAGAAGTAAATAAGGCGATTGAAGCAGGAATAGACCAAGCACCAATTGGAGCAGAAGTTGATTTGCATCGTCCTTTTGTGGATCAAATGATTTTGGTAGGAGAAAAAGGGGAGAAATTATTCCGCGAGCCTGATTTAATTGATGTTTGGTTTGACTCTGGGGCCATGCCTTATGCACAGTGGCATTATCCATTTGAAAATAAGGAGACTTTTGAAAAGCATTTCCCAGCTGATTTTATTGCTGAGGGAGTTGATCAGACACGGGGTTGGTTTTTTACATTGCACGTGATTGCTACCATGCTTTTTGATAGCGTAGCCTTCAAAAATGTAGTGGCGAACGGCCTGGTACTTGACAAGAATGGGCAAAAAATGTCAAAGCGACTGGGCAATGCGGTAGATCCTTTTAAAACCATGCAGCAATATGGCCCAGATGCCACACGCTGGTACATGATCGAAAATGCTAATCCATGGGATAATCTTAAGTTCGATATTGATGGTGTGCAGGAGGCTATGCGTCGCTTTTTTGGTACCCTGCAAAATACCTATGCTTTTTTTGCTTTGTATGCCAATTTGGATGCGTTTACCTTTGAGCAAGCCAGCATTCCAGTGCATGAGCGCCCTGAAAGTGACCGTTGGATTTTATCCCGACTTAACTCACTTATAGATAAAACCGCACGTGGTTATGAGGATTATGATGCCACTACGGCAGCTCGTGAGATTCAGCAGTTCATGATTGATGAAGTGAGTAATTGGTATGTACGCTTGAATAGGAAACGGTTTTGGAAAGCCGAATTAGGACAAGATAAACTTGCAGCCTATCAAACTTTATATGAATGTTTGATGACCGTAGCTAAAATAGCAGCGCCCATCGCACCGTTTTACATGGATTGGCTCTATCAAAACTTAAACCAAACTACAAGGCTTGAGGACAATGCTTCTGTGCATCTAAGTGATTTTCCAAAAGCAAATGCTGCGTTAATCGATGAACATTTAGAAGCTAAAATGGAGGCTGCTCAGCAAATTTGTTCGCTCGTACATTCATTGCGCAAAAAGGAGAAAATAAAAGTACGTCAGCCACTGGCTAAGATACTGATCCCGATTTGGGATGAAGTTCAAAAGCAACGCATCGAAGAGGTAAAGGCGCTTATTTTGACCGAAATTAATGTAAAGGACATTGAGTTTATTACGCCCGATAATGAACTGTTGGTTAAAAAAATTAAACCAAATTATCCGAAACTAGGCAAAACGTATGGCCCTAAAATGAAGGCTATTGCTGGAGCGGTAGCTACATTGAGTCAAACGCAAATCAATGAGCTCGAGCGAAAAGGTACGATTGCTTTGGCGTTAGACAATGAAACTATTCCTTTAGAGCTAGATGATGTGGAAATCAGTTTTCAGGATATACCAGGCTGGCTGGTGGCCAATCATGATAGTATCACTGTGGCGCTAGATGTTCAAATCTCAGAAGAATTAAAGCGCGAAGGCATCGCTAGAGATGTGGTTAACCGCCTTCAAAATATGCGAAAAGAATTAGGGCTGGAAGTACAGGATAAAATTAAAATCCAGGTCCAGAAAAATGAGGCCTTGATTGATGCGGCTCTTGAAGCGAACAAAGAATATATTTGCACCGAGACACAGGCCTATTCCCTAGACATTTTGGATCATGTAGCGGATGCTAAGCTAGTGGAGATGGATGAGCATAAGTTGCTGATTAAGATTGAGAAGTAGAGTTGATGATTTTGAATTAATTTTGCTAAATACGTTTAAAAATAAGTTTAATTTTAAATATATTTAGCAGAAATGGTTGAAAATATGGCCATTCCTGATTTCCGCACAAAGGGAAGAAAGGCTTGAGAAAGCGCGTAAATACTCAGTTTAATTTTGAAAATGGGTGTTGCAAGACTAAAATAGGGGGTGCATTTACGAAAATTAAGGAACAGATCTGGTAATATCTCGGTTCAGATTATTTATATAAAATCTAATAAATAATTACACATATATTAAATTAAAAAATGGGATGATGTTTTTGGAAATTGTGATATGCTTTACTACCTATTCCGCGTTAAGGATATAAAATGCCAGCCGCTTGCGGCTGGGTCCAAGGGATGCAAGCGAGACGAGAGTCGAAGGTTGCGAGCATAGCTCTATTTTGTAGCCTGGTCTTAGTCTCAAATTTATTTTGAGACTAAGAAACGCCCAAATAAAAATAAAAAGTCAAGTAATGCACTGATTATCAATAAAATATTAAATAATTATTAAAATAAAATAAAGCCATCAATCAAAAAAAATAAATCTTTAAAAATATATTTATCAACAAAGTTTAGAATAGAATAAACAAATCATCAGATAGTACTCCATAAAATTTGAAGTAAACACTCAAACTAATTAACTCCATAAGTTTAAATCTACTACCCGATAGAATAATACTAATCTTTTGTGTAATTAATAAATATAATCTAATTATTCAAATTATTCAAAATTTTTGGTGTTGCAAAAATGAAAGCAGGAGAAATGGTTGAAAATATGGCTTTTTTTTAGTTTTAAATCTAAATCATTTTAATAAAGGCCTTGATCGTTTTTCTTTTCCTTTTGTAATCTTTTTTTCCAAATGGAAAATCATTATCAAGTTCTAGATAAAAGTTATATAAATCATCTCTTTCCCAGACTCTTGCTATTTTTCCCATAAATAAATCGGCCATAAATAGATCTCTATCACTGAGTTTTTTCATACTATCAATTAAATATTGGAGCAACTCAGGGTCATCGCCGTTTTTTACAATATTGACAAGGTCTAAATCATAAACTTTGAATTGGTCAATATTAAATAATATAGATCTGATGTGATTGATTTGTTGTGCAGTTAAATCATAAGAACGTACACCTTCCATTGAATAGGCAAGGCTTTCTGTGAGTTCTTTTTTTACATAAATCTCTAATGTTCCATCTCGCCTAGTAATTTGATGCTCTAAGCACTTCATTACCCATCCTGTAAGACGATCTTTTTGGGCCACTTGGTCTTCAATGTTTAAAATATCTAAGGCTTCTTTGATTCGTTGGCTTAGTATATCTAAGTTTTCTTTCTTGTAGGGACTTCTTATAACACCATCATCCCAGCTGGCCGCGGCATAACCATCATCATTTTTTAATTTGGCTAAAAAAGTAAGTTCATAATAGTTAGAGGTATGGTATTTAGGAGGAATAGGGCATCCAAATGATGAAGAATAGTAAATATGTATCGTATCCGACTGTAGTGTTCCTTTCAATAATTGATCAACAACAAATGTAGCGCGTTGGTCTAGTAGGCTGTTATCCAGCCCTTTACCTTCGTCATTTATAACTTTCCCAATGACTATGAGCTTGGCATGTTCAACTAAATCAAAAAGGGATATAGGTTTGGTTGGATATGCTTGTATTGAAATACAACATGAAAAAATGAATAGAGTAATAATGCAAGATAACTTCATAATTTAATTTACATAAATTTTAACATAGCTATAAATAGTAACATTACAAGCTTTACTTTGTTAACAAGTACTATTTTAGTTTATATAAATTAAGTTGATAAAATATTGTAAATAAAATAATTATGAAATTGCTTATTCCTTGTTTTGGTATGATGACTAACATTTTCTTAAAACAAATGGTATAAGTCATTAATGACATACCCACTCCAGCACGCGCCGCATAATTTTCACCAAAACTAAAAATTTCAATTAAATATGCAAAATTCATTGAAAAATGACTTAATTTGTTTACTCATAATGACTGAAATAAAATTACTTGAAGGGGTTGCTGCAGAAGTTTCACGCATAGGTGTATTTAAAAATAAACCCATTCGAGTAGCTATTAATGGCATTGAAGGAACAGGTAAGACTGAATTTGCAAAGAAATTAATAATTTATTTAAATGAAAAAGGCAAAAATGCTATCCATGTTTCCATTGATGGGTTTCATTTTAATAAAGAGCGTAGATACCGACAAGGTAGGAACTCTGACAAAGGCTACTATGATGATGCATATGATGAACTTGGTTTTGTTCAAAATGTATTGATCGCATCGCAAAGTACTCAACCAAAAATTACAATGGCTACCCATGATCTTGAGACCGATGCCTATCTTCAATTAGCCCCAATTAATATTGCAAGCGATAGTATTATTATAACGGATGGGGCTTATTTATTTAAACCAATTTATATTAATCACTGGGATCTAAAAATTTACTTAAAAACAGATTTTGAGACTGCCATACAGCGAGGTGTGCAAAGAGATGCTAAGCACTTGGGAGGGCAAAATGCGGCTAAAGAAAAGTTTGAAAACAGGTATCATAAAGCCTCCAAGAGATATATTGCCGAAGTTAACCCTGAGGCATTAGCTGACATTGTCATTGATAATACTGACTTTGAGCATTTAAAGGTTGTTAAAATAAGGTGAAATTCAATGAAATTAGCAAAATATATTCAAAAATCCAATTTTTAACCCTTTCCCAGAGTATTTAACAGCTCATCTTGGCTATCCGATTAGCATGGCGTCCACCCTCAAATTCCGTGTTTAAAAATGTATCTACCATTTTTATAGCTAATTCAACCGAAATAAATCGTGCGGGTAAACATAAAATATTAGCATCATTATGCTGTCGAGCAAGTGCTGTAATTTCATCACTCCAGCAAAGAGCAGCTCTTACGTGAGCATATTTATTGGCCGTAATGGCCATACCATTGCCGCTTCCACATATTAATATGCCCCAATCTAATTTATTTTCAGCTACAGCTTGCGATAAGGGGTGGGCAAAATCTGGATAATCTACGGAGTTTTCACCGTCTGTGCCAAAATCCGTAATGGTATGCTTTTGCAAATGGGCCATGATTTCTTTTTTGAGTTGAAATCCAGCATGGTCTGAGGCTATTCCGATTTTAAGTTGTTTCATTTTTTTCTAGTTTTTTGTGTACACGCCAAGCTATGAAGATACCGATTTGATATAAAACGGTCAAGGGCAATGCAATAAGAATCTGACTCACAATATCGGGAGGCGTAATGATGGCAGAAATTAGCAAGATAATTATAATGGCATGACGCCTATAATGTCGCATGCTTTTTGGGGTTACAAGGCCCATGGAAGCCAAGAAATACACTGCGAGTGGCAATTGAAACATTAATCCGCATGCTGAAACAATCATCGTTACGGTCGTAACATAGGACGAAATATCAAAAATATTCTGAACTTGGGATGAAATTTGATAGTGTGCTAAAAAATTGATAGATAAAGGTGAAACTACAAAATACCCAAATGCAACACCTGTAAAAAATAACACACTTACCCAAAATACCATGCCAGTCGCTTTCTTTTGCTCTTGTGAGGCTAGGGCAGGGCTTATAAATCGCCATATCTCCCAAAAAATATATGGAAATGCTGTTACAAAACCGACAATGAGGCTCGCCAATACATGCATGGTAAATTGGCCAGTAAGTCTTCTACTTTGCAGTACAAAAGGCAACTCTTCAATACAAAAAAAGGAAGAACCCGTCATATTACTCAGGCGGCATAAAAATTTAAAGGTGATAAAGTCTGGGCGAGAGGGAGCAAATATAACTTGCTCGAACACAAAGTCCTTTGCAATAAATGCCACAATACTAAAAATACAAATAGCGATAATGGAACGAATGATATGCCATCGAAGCTCTTCAAGGTGTTCGATGAAGCCCATTTCTTTCATAAGGCTTGGTTAAAGTTAATTTACTTAAGCATAAACTACGGCCATACGCTTTACATATTTCAACACATCCTTAAGTTCCTTCTCATTTAAATGATCAATTAATTGGTCAATTTGTCCGCGTACGTCCTGCTCTCTCATATGCTTTAAATTATTATAAATTAGGCAATTTGTTCTATATGTTTAAATAAAGGAAAATCTTTACAAAACTCTTCTACTTCTAATTTCACGGCATGGCATAACTTATCATCATCTGTATGAAGCACTACTTGGTCAATCCAATGTGCTACTTTTCGCATGTCCTCCTCCTGCATGCCTCTCGTTGTGAGCGCAGCAGTCCCGATTCGCATGCCAGAAGTCACAAACGGTGATTCGGTATCAAATGGCACCATGTTCTTATTAATGGTGATACCTGCTTTCATGAGGGCTTCTTCCACTTGCTTACCCGTGCGTTGTTTATTTCTAAGATCAATAAGGAGCAAGTGGTTATCTGTACCGCCTGATATGATCTGATACTCCTTTTCTAACAAAGCACTCGCTAACGCTCGTGCATTTTTTTGAACTTGTAAGGTATATTCTTTAAACGAAGGCGCTAATGCTTCCCCAAAAGCTACCGCTTTGGCCGCAATCACATGCTCTAATGGCCCACCTTGTGTGCCAGGGAATACGGCACTATCCAGTAAAGAACTTAATTTTTTAACCTTACCTTTAGGTGTAGTTAATCCCCACGGGTTCTCCATATTATGACGTAGCATGATGATGCCACCTCGAGGTCCTCTAAGGGTTTTGTGTGTGGTAGTTGTTACTATATGGCAATGCTCCAGAGGGTCATTCAAAAGCCCTGTGGCAATAAGCCCAGCTGGGTGTGAAATATCTGCTAATAATAAGGCTCCAACTTGGTCTGCAATTTGACGCAACGCTTGATAATCCCAGTCTCTGCTATAAGCAGAAGCACCACAAATGATGAGCTTTGGTTGTTCTTTTTGCGCAATTTGGCTTACTTTATTCCAATCAATAAGGCCGGTGCCAGGTTCTACACCATAAAAGGAGGGCTTGTAAAGCTTACCGGAGAAATTTACCGAAGAGCCATGCGTTAGATGCCCGCCATGACTCAAATCAAAGCCTAATATCTTATCACCAGGTTTTAGACAGGCCAGCATCACAGCAGCATTAGCTTGAGCGCCCGAATGAGGCTGTACATTGACCCAAGTAGCATGAAATAGCTCCTTAGCTCGATCGATGGCTAATTGTTCTATCTCATCCACTACTTCGCATCCACCATAATATCTTTTACGAGGCAGCCCTTCAGCATACTTATTTGTAAGTACACTGCCCATTGCTTTAAGTACTTTTTGAGATACAAAATTTTCAGATGCAATCAACTCAAGCCCATGCAATTGACGTTGCTCTTCTTGTTGAATAAGGTCAAATATAACTTGATCAGTATGCATGAATTTTAATGATAATTTAGGTTGATGATTGAACCAAATCGCACCATAAAAGATTGCACCTCAAAGGTAATCGATAATTTGAAAAAGGCAAAGTTCAAAATTCGTTTTTAACTTGAAATATAATTGTATAATCTATTGATAATCAATTAATTATATTAATTGTATAATTTTAAGAATGGTATTTAAATGATTGATTTTCAAGCTTAAATTAGATGAATTTTGGAGGTAAAAAATTTTTTTCTTAGCTAATTTTTTTTCAAAATGATAACTGATTGAGGGGGTGGGTTTTGGGAAAGTTTTACTGATTTAGAAGCGATATATTTTGATAATAGAACATGGAATGTTGATAAATGATTTTAGATTTATTTTGAGGTTGAGGTAAAGGTAAAGATTTTAGTTAGTTTTTACTTGAATGTTTAATTGGCTAATTATAAGTTTAATAGAAATATATAATTATTAAACGAATTCTGCAAAATATATTCAAAATTATATGATTGTCCGCAATCATACCAATAAATAAACAAATGACACAATAAATATAGATAATATTAGAATAATGTGCTTTGGGTTAGGGATGCAAAATGCCAGCCGCTTGCGGCTGGGTCCGAAGGACGGGACCATTTTGGAGCCCGGCCTGAAAATGATTTATTCATTTTCAGGCAACCCCCAAAAATTAAAAAAATTATTTAATTGGCACCGATTCGATGAAGGTCACCAAAACAAATCCTTATATGAATAAATTTAGCAAAAATAATTCAAAATTATCTTGATAATCAATAAAAAACTAAAAATCTCATAAAAAAACAAACCTTAAAACCAATTATTAGAAAAAAACTATCTAAAGAAACCATTAAAATAATACTATAATTACTTGATTATTTATTATAAAAAATTAAATAGGCATAAAAGCGGATAGTCATGCAAAATTATACCAATCTCACTCAAACCCAACAAAAATATTCAACTTTTCCAATATTGCTGCTTTTGTCAAGCACTCTTCGTATTCTTTTTCGGGAACAGAATCACTCGTGATTGCTCCACCAACAAAATAGCTCAGGTGTTGGCCTGATTTATTATAAAATAGGCTACGGATCATCACGTTTAGGTTAAAATTGCCGCCTGGCTCCATATAACCCATACTACCGGCGTATAAGTTACGTTTACTCGTCTCAAATTGTTCGATGAGCTGCATGCTTCTAATTTTAGGTGTGCCTGTCATGCTCCCCATCGGAAAAGTAGCTTCAATAATCTGAGGGAAGCTCGTTTTTTCCTCAATAGTGCTCGAAATACTTGAAATCATTTGGTGCACCGTTGGAAAGGAGTAAATTCCAAATGCTTCTTCTACTGTTACACTTCCTGGTAATGATATTTTAGCGAGGTCATTGCGCGTGAGGTCCAGGATCATCATATTTTCGGCGCGTTCTTTTTCGCAGGTTGCTAGCGCATTCTTATTAATAAGGTCTTGTTCGGGATTAGCACCTCGAGCCATGGTTCCTTTCATGGGCTGAGCGAGCAGCTGTTGCTCTGTTTTTTTGAGGA
>JAUIFR010000163.1 GCA_030430325.1 Bacteroidia bacterium
AGGATCACAAACTGCCACAAAAACCATGGGTCGTTTACCCGGAGGATTGGCGGGCAAACGACGGATGGCGGGGGTATCTTGCAAAAACAAAACCATATGGAAGCGTTCATTTAGCTTCCCGCGCTGCAAAATCTTTGCAGGTCCGCAGTGTTTATGAGTACCGAAAAAGATTCAAAGAAGACATAAAGCTAGTAAAGTATCCTGAGCGAACTTACTGTGATTCAATTGACGGGATCGGCGGAATATACGGCTTTTTAGGTATTGTTGAACCTCCCCCAACTAAAAGTACAAAATATAAAACTTGGAAGGAATCATCAGACGCTGCGAAAAAGCTCTCCATCAAAACTTCAAGTGAATACAGAAAAAGTACTTATATTTAATACTGATTATAACAAATTAGAAATTCAACTTGGAAAATATTATCAACCAGGGCAAACATGTAATATCAAAATTAATTATCATACAAATGATCAGTTTAGTGAAACGCTTTTGAAGGAAATGGGTTCAGAAAAAGGAATTTATTTCATTGATAAACCTAATAAAGCTCCTCAAATTTGGACACAGGGCCAGCCAAACTTGGCTTCGAGCTGGTTTCCGACCATCGATGCACCAAATGAACGTTGTACACAAGAAATGTTGATCACGGTGGCTGATACGTTAACCACTATTTCGAATGGAATATTGATATATTCAACCAATAATGGCAATGGCACCAAAACCGATTATTGGAAGATGGACGTACCACATGCCCCCTATTTATTCAATATGGTGATTGGAGATTTTGTGCCTACCACTGTCCCTTGGAAAGATATTGAACTAACCTATTGGCTAGAAAAAGGTGAACAACATAAAGCTGATAAAATATTTAAAAATACACCAGCCATGTTATCTCTTTTTGAGGAACGATTTGGAACACCGTTCCCGTGGCCTAAATATGATCAAACTGTTGTGAGAGAATACATTGCTGGCGCAATGGAAAATACTACTTCTAGTATTTTTCACAGCATGATCCTTAACAACCTTAGTGAAGAAAAAAACAGAAAACTTGATTTTTTGGTTGCCCATGAACTGGCTCATCAGTGGTTTGGCAATTATGTAACCTGTGAATCATGGGCTCACGCCACATTGAATGAAGCCATGGCAACTTATGCCGAGTATTTGTGGTTCGAAAATGTAGATTTGGAATTTGCTGAACAACACATACTTGAAGATCGGTTGATTTGCTTTGAAAAAAGCTTGGACCACCCTTACCCAATCGTTCGATTTGATTACAATTTACCTTCAGATCAGTTTACATTTAATAGTTATGAAAAAGGAGCTACCGTCATGCACATGCTTCGCAACTACCTGGGTGACAGCACCTTTTTTAATGGCATTAAAACCTATTTAAATCAATATGCCCTAGCAAGCGTAGAGCTAAATGATTTTAGAAAGGTTTTTGAAGAAATCAGTGGGCATGACCTTCATTGGTTTTTTGATCAGTGGTTTTATAGGTCCGGCTATCCCAAAATTAACATCAAACACCATTATCAAAATAATACCTTGCAGCTCTTTTTCGAACAATTCAATGATTTTGATCAGCCTCCTTATAGAATCGATACGGAATTAAAGGTTTGGACCGATGCTAACCATTATAAATTAATTCCCATTCGTTTTAATCAGCATTTAGATACTTTAAGTTTTACCATTGACAGTCAACCAATTACATTGCAATTTGATCACAAACATACGCTACTAGCAGAAGTATTTCATGAAAAATCAATCCAAGAATTAAAGCAGCTGGTTAACCTTGGTGAGCACTTTCTAACAAGACATCAGGCCATTAGCCAGTACCTTGAATTAACCTCCTATGACTCCTTATCCTCCCCAGAAACCCAGATACTAAAACTGGTTCTAAGAGACCCAAATACGTACGTTCAATCACTAGGGCTGGAAGCTTTTGACCTCTATCAGATTGATCCCCAACCCTATGAAAAAGAAATTGAATCTATGGCAATGAATAGTAAAAATAATGCTATTCGGGCTACCGCTATCTCCATTCTAGCCGATTATATGCCCGAGCAACACAAACCCATGTTTACTGAATTGTTAAAGGATTCATCTGACGCTGTGGTTGGAGCTAGCCTGCATGGGTATATAAAATCTGGCGCTGAAGATGTCAATGATAAAGTTGAATCGTTTAAAGAAAGCGCTAGCTTCGATGTAATGGTGGCCATTGCCTATCATTATATATCTAACAATATTAAAAGTCAGGAGCATTGGTTTATGCAAAAAATTGATCTATTGCATGAAGAGTTAGAGTTATATTATATGCTCAGCCTTATGTCAAAATACCTCTATGCCAATTATGATACAGCACCACCAGAGCAGGCCATAAAATTTATTCGGCAGTACGCCATTGAACACACGAATCATAAGGTACGGTTTGGAGCTTATATGGCTTTGCATGACATTCGAGACTTAGAGGGAATTGAAGGTGAATTGAAGTATATTAAAGAAAATGAAACGCATCAAGAACTTATTAGTGCTTACAAGAGCCTTTAGTCAATAATTTATGGTTAACATATAATATTTCTGGATATTTACCGTTTTTATTATATATTTGCGAGAGACGTTATTTTTATAAAAAGATGAATGCTATAAAAAAAATTAAAAATATATTGATTGCCCTATTGCTTGGATTTTTTGTAATGGGATGTACACAAACGATTTGCCCTACGTATGTAAAGCAAGAATTAAATAAAAATCAAGCGCCAATAGATACTACGGCAGATACTCAACGCATGTAGCTTTTCCTTACTAAAAATCACCAAAATCACTCATCACATTATGAATGATTTTGGCAAAATTTATGCAATTAAGTTCGTTTTTTGAATCCTTTCTGCAAAATACATTGAAAAACAAATCAAGCAATTTCCCAATTCACTTTATAAAACCTGGGTGTTCCATTTGTGATAGCATAAAGGCAAACCGATCTGCTAAGTCCTCCATATAGGTATTGGGGTCATCGGTAATAAAATGTCCGCCTTGAAAGTCCACTTTGAAAATTACTGGACTATCACTGCCAGTAGCGTACTGCATTTTGGCGGCGAATTTGGCGGGGTAAAATGGTGCAACCCTACTATCTTGCATCCCAGTTGTAATTATAATGGCAGGATATGTTTCGCCATGTTGAATATGATGGTATGCATCCATTTCTAATAAATCTTTAAATTGCTTTGGGTCTTTAAAAGTTCCAAACTCAGTAATATTAGCAGGGCCTGTAGGTTGGAGTTCACCTCTTAGAGGGTTTAACGATCCAACACAGGCTATAGCAACTGCAAATAGGTCTGGACGCTCTGTAATGGCTCTACCGATCGTGATACCACCGGCACTCCTACCCTGGCCAGCAATTTTCTTTTTTGAGGTATAACCATCTTCGATGAGCTTTTCGGCACAAGCAATAAAATCTTTCCAAGTATTGGGCTTGTTATGTGACTTACCCTCTAAATGCCATGATTTACCACGATAACCACCACCTCGGATATGGGCGATGGCCATTATTCCCCCCATCTCAAACCAAGCATAATTCTTCCAGCTAAAAAATGGTTTTTTAGTAATACCATAAGATCCATAACCAAGCATCCATACAGGATTTTTTCCATTTCGTTTCAGCCCTTTTTTATAAATGATTGTCATCGGGATTTTAACACCATCATGCGAAACTGCCTCTATGTCTTTTCTTACAATTTCTTGCTGATCATACTTGGAGGAAGCCTTTAGACCTAGTTTTTTAAAAGAATTTTGCTTAAAATTATACACACAGAAATAGTACGGCTGTGTATAAGATTTTACTTTTAGCACTAGTTCATTTGGCTGATCCGTTTTCAATATGCTACTAATATATTCAACTCCTTTAGCCAATTTCACCAATGATGGCTCGTCAGAACTAGCCAAATCTTTTATATAAAGCATACTTTTTCCATTTGTAAATATCTTTATAAATAAATGGTCATCCTGCGCAGTGATTGATTCAATGATTTCACCTTGTTTGACTTCAAATAGCTTGATACGATCACCAATTTTATGATCAAATAATTGCTGTTCCAGAACTTGATATGAATTATCATCATTACTTTTTAGCATAAAAATCTTATTTTTATACAATTCATAGGTGATTATATTGTCTGATCGATTACATATTGGCATCCATGGCAATTCCGTTTTATTAATATGTGTTTTTTTCTTATACAAGATTCTTAAGTTATCTTCAACACCATTATAGAAATATAATGAAGTATAATTTGAATTCTTGGACGATATTGTACAAGGACTCTCAATACTATCTAAAGGTAAATTTGGGTATAATTCTTTCGAAAATACGACGTTATCAAGATCTGGGTTTGTGCCAATAGTATGAAATTTGCAAATCTCCCAAACAAATTTTTGGTGTGTAGAGTGGCTATTTGCACTATGATAGTTATATACAAAACTCTCCTCATTTTGCCAATCACAAGAAGGGTACCTTACATCATTTATTTGGTCAACCACCATGGTATTCTCACAATTTAATATATACATTGTGCCTCTTTCAGAGCCATTGGCAGAGGTACTAATCGCGACAACTGTACCGTTGGGTGAAGGATAATATCTTTCAATAGCATACTTTTTATCATCTTTGTTGTACACCTGAGGATCAAATATTAACTTCTCCTCCCACTCGATTTTGTCACGATAATATAAGGCATATTGATCTTGTCCCTGCCTACGCTTCAAATAAAAATACCGCTCCCCGACAATTTTTAATGAACCAACATAATAGGGCACCGAAGCATCCAATTCTTTTATTCGGTTATAGATGGCATCTCGCCCGGGGATTTGATCTAAAACTTGCCTGGCATAGTCATTTTGGGCATGAAACCACTTTTGCACATCAGGATCAGTTAAATTTTCGATGTACTGATAGGGATCTTCCACTTTTATGCCATGGTATTCATCTACGACCATTTTGCGGGGTGTATGTGGCGGTTTTAATTCATTTTTCTTTCCTGGGTTACAAGCCGACATAAAAACAGCCATTAACCCCAATAATAAATAAGTTTTTGTATTCATGATTTTAGTGTTTTAACATGTGTTTTATTATTTATAACCAAAATCACAAAAATGTTACCCTGGGAATTGAATTATTTTAAGTTATTGTTGCTTTTGTAGTATTATTTTGAGGTATATTTTATTAATTTTATTTTTTGTTTTTATTATTTCAATATATTACAATATTATTATATGAGTAAATTTTTAATTGTTTTTATTAGTTTTTGGTAGGTCTCATTTTATTTTTTTGTACTTTTTTTATATTTTTAGTTTATTTCATTACTTTGATTCATTTTTGATTTTAGAGTTTTGAATTATTTTTAGTTTTTTGCCTGATATTTTCCCAACACTAGTTTTTTTTACTACTTAATGCTAATTTTAAATATATTTAGCTAATTACATTCATTAATTAAATTTTTTGATTTTGGGAGTTGCCGGTAAATGAATAAATCATTTCCCGGCCGGGCTACAAAAGGGTTCCGTCCCAAGGGACCCAGCCATAAATGGCTGGCCTTTTATATCCCTAACTCAAATTGGATTTTTCTAATACCCAGGTAGAGTCAAGTATTTACCCGTTTCAAGCCAATGATCTATATTTTTAATATCATAATCCATTTAAATACTATTATTTTTCTCCCATTATTAATAAATTGCCCAAAATTAATCGTTATGAAAATTCGAAATCTATTACTTACACTCACTCTAATTATAACTAGCATTCATATGGGATCATGCCAATCTGAAAAAGAACCCGTCGTAACCATTCAAACTAAGTTTGGTGATATGAAGCTTATCCTGTTTGATCAAACACCAAAACACAAGGAAAATTTCCTTAAATTGGCTAAAGAAAAGGCCTATGACAGCACGATTTTCCACCGAGTGATCAATGAATTTATGATTCAGGGGGGTGATATTAATCTAAAACCGAATGTCGACGAAAAAATCGAATATACGGTACCCGCTGAATTTAATGATAAGCTATTTCATAGAAAAGGTGCCGTATGCGCCGCTCGTATGGGAGACCAAGTAAATCCCGAAAAAGCATCCAGTGGATGTCAGTTTTATATCGTTCATGGTAAAAAATTCGATCCAAACGAAGCATTATTCGGTGCATTAGTGAGTAAATTAGGGTTTGTCTTTCAAGATACGACTTATAAAGAGTTGCAACAGAAATTAATGACCGTGCAACAAAACGCTGACAGAGAGGCGTTTATGAATCTTGTCATTGAAGCTCAACCTATTATTGAAGAAAAATATGGCCCAACAGAGGTTCCTCAACTTACGGAAGCCCAACAAAAAGCCTATGGTGAGCATGGAGGAGCTCCACATTTAGACGGAGCCTATACCGTTTTCGGACAAGTGATTGAAGGCCTTGAAGTCATTGACGCCATCGCCGCCGTCCAAACAGCCGCCATGGATAAACCGGTTACCGATGTATTCATGAACGTGAAGGTAGAAGAAATGGACAAAACCGACATCATTGCGAAATATGGCGATGTGTTTTATGCAGAATAGGTTATTTTGAATGTATTTTGCAGAATTTGTTTAATATTTATATGTATTTTGTAAAATTTGAATTTCTAAGTTTAAGTTATTATTCGTATTAGCCTTGTCTTTTTTTATATATTTAATGGTTTGATTTTTATTAAATAAGAGCGTAAAAGTTATTTGAAAATTAATTAATCAATTAAGGTTAATTAAAACTGAAGAATGATTCTAAGTGTTTTATTTGGGCGAATCTTGGTATCAAAATAAATTACTAAATTTCAAATTTTAGTGCTTTTCAAGCCAGAGTCGGTATCTTATATCTCAATTCAATTTTTTGAACAAAATTAGCAAAATTCAATCAAAATACCCCATTTCCAAGCACTTAAATCAACTTTTTCTTACGCACCTAGAACTATTACAGAAAATTTGCGTTTTTTTTATATGGATTTAGGATAGAATAAATATCTTTGTGATGCTAAATTTTCCAAAAAGAAATTTAATATGAGCACGGCAGTTATACTTACTTCTATTATTGCATTTACAGCAATTATTTTATTACTCGTTTTTATATTACTCTTAGCACAATCAAAGCTTGTGCCTCAAGGTAATGTCAATATTGTGATCAATGGCGATGAAAGCAATCCTATTGCCACTTCAGTAGGATCAAGTTTATTAACGACGCTTTCGAATCAAAAAATATTCTTGCCATCTGCCTGTGGTGGAGGTGGTACCTGTGCCATGTGCAAATGTGTCGTATCAGAAGGTGGTGGTGATGTGCTCCCAACAGAAGTAGGTCATTTAAGTAGGGCTGAGCAAAAAGAAAAAGTACGCCTAGCATGCCAAGTGAAGGTGAAGGAAAATATGCAGATCAAGGTACCAGAAGAAATTTTTGGTATTAAAAAATGGGAATGTGAAGTTGTATCCAATTATAATGTAAGTACATTTATTAAAGAATTTGTTGTAAAATTACCTGAAGGTGAGACCTTAGACTTCCAGTCCGGTGGGTATGTACAAATTGATGTACCAGAATGTGAAGTTGGCTTTAAATCGATGGACATCAAGCCTAAACCAGAGCTTGGGCATCCAGATAATGTATTCCAAGAAGACTGGGATAAGTTTAAGATGTGGGATTTAGTCATGAAAAATGATGAGCCTATATTTAGAGCATATTCAATGGCTAATCACCCAGCCGAAGGAAACATCGTGATGCTTAATATACGGATCGCTACACCACCATGGGATCGAGATGCAGGCAAATGGATGGATGTAAACCCAGGTATTTGCTCCTCATATGTATTTTCAAGAAACCCTGGTGATAAGGTTACGATTTCTGGGCCATATGGTGAGTTTTTCATCAATGAAACGGATCGAGAAATGGTTTATATTGGTGGTGGAGCTGGTATGGCGCCACTACGTTCACATATTTTCCATTTATTCCATACTCAAAAATCAAACCGGAAGGTTTCATATTGGTATGGGGGGCGATCGAAGAAGGAATTGTTCTATGTAGATCACTTCCGAAAAATTGAAAAGGAATTTCCAAATTTTCAATTCAATATTGCCCTTTCTGAGCCATTAGAGGAGGATAATTGGAAGGTTAAGCAAAGCTTAGATGATAAGGCAGGGGATGGATATACTGGGTTTATTCATCAAGCTCTTTATGACAACTACCTGAAAGATCATCCAGAGCCTGAAGAAGTAGAATATTACTTGTGTGGGCCTCCATTGATGAATGCCGCAGTGCTAAAAATGCTCGATGATATGGGTGTGCCCGATGAAAATGTCCGCTTTGACGATTTTGGTGGATAACAGTTACCAACTTGAAAGCAGACCAACCAATTGGAATTTTTGATAGTGGTATTGGTGGGCTCACTGTAGCACATGAGGTACACAGGCTACTTCCTAATGAATCACTCATTTACTTTGGCGATACAGCCCACTTGCCCTATGGAGATAAATCAACGGCAACCATTCAAGCATATTCTGTAAAAATTACAGAAGTACTGCTTCAATTTGGATGTAAAATAATCCTAATCGCTTGTAATTCAGCCTCTGCAGCTGCATATGCCGCGCGGGCAGGCATTCCTTGTTTTGTGCTTTTGCCTGATGGAGCTGTGGCGATGGGTAAGCTGAGCCAAGCTCTAATGTGTAATGCAAAAACAATTTCGGTGAAGGGCAACTTTGATGA
>JAUIFR010000164.1 GCA_030430325.1 Bacteroidia bacterium
TGGGTCTAGACCCACTGGGTTAACCACCTTAACTTCTTATTTATTATTGTACTTTTCTTAGCCTGATTTTTGTCCATTAAAACAACTTCACTTTTTAGAAGCCTGATTTTTGTCCATTATACCTAATTATTTAATATTTTATTGATAATTAGCGTATTACTTGACTTTTTATTTTTATTTGGGCGTTTCTTAGTCTCAAAATAAATTTGAGACTAAGACCAGGCTACAAAATGGGGACATGTCGTTAAGAAATGCTCCTGTGGAAGGACAACTCGTTAATAAATAATCCCTTTGGATTATTTTAGAGTTGGGCCAGCGTGTAGGGGGAGCAGACGTGGGCCAGCCTGCAGCGGGGGCCTAAGGCTAATTATCAGCCTGCCCACAACCTGGCTCAAACCTAAAATGATACATTTAGTATCATTTCTTAACGGTTTGCCCTCCTTAACGCGGAATAGGTAGTAAAGCATATCACAATTTCCAAAAAAATATCCAATTTTTTAATTTAATATATGTGTAATTATTTATTAGATTTTATATCATATAATCTGGACCGAGATATTACCAGATCTGTTCCTAACCCGCATTATTCACCACCCTATCTATTGCGACCCAAAATTTCTTCAAAATCAAGCATTTACGAAAACTTGCATTTCCACCATAGCGCTGCTATGCTGAAAATCCAAAACCCTTGATTTTATTGAACTTTTGGCTCTCATAACGATACTGTGGTGAATAATGCGGGCTAAGTTTTCGTAAAAATACCCCCTAATTTAGCCTTGCAACACCCATTTTCAAAATTAAATCGAGTATTTACGCGCTTTTTCAAGCCTTTCTTCCCTCTGTGCGGAAAACAGGAAAAGGGGATGCCTTTCATTTTAATGATAAAGAAATTATAATAGAAGAATTATACTGATTTAATCGCTTATTCTTTCCAAATAAAGTAAAAAAGCATATTGCATAGCCAATTGCTTATTGTACTCAAACCTTCCTGAAGCACCAGTATGCCCTGCATCCATATTGGTATAAAGCAGTAGGAGGTTATTATCCGTTCGTAGTTTTCGTAGTTTAGCCACCCATTTAGCAGGCTCCCAATACTGTACTTGGCTATCATGTAACCCTGCTGATACAAATAGATTTGGATAATCCTTTGCTTCAACATTATCATAGGGTGAATACGAAAGCATATAGTCATAATATTGTTTTTCATTGGGGTTGCCCCATTCCTCATACTCCCCTACTGTAAGTGGAATCGATTCATCCAGCATGGTTGTTACCACATCCACAAAAGGAACATTTGCCACAATGCCATTGAACAAATCTGGACGTAAATTCATTACTGCTCCCATCAATAAGCCACCAGCACTCCCCCCCTTTGCATATAGTTTTGACTCATGAGCATACTTATGGGCAATTAGATACTCTCCACAAGCAATAAAATCCTCAAAAGTGTTCATTTTAGCCAGCATTTTACCCTGTTCGTGCCACTTTTCTCCCATTTCCTTGCCACCTCTTATATGGGCCATAGCAAATACAAACCCTCTATCTAATAAACTGATAACTGGTTTTGAAAAATAAGCGTCTGAACTATAACCATATGACCCATAACCATTCATCAAACAAGGCGCCTGACCATCAAGCTTTGTGTTTTTATGATACACAATAGAGATAGGGATGGCGGTACCATCTTTAGCTTTTGCAAATACACGTTCACTTTTATATTGGCTTGCATCAAATGTAGGTACCGGATCTCGTTTAAGCAATGTAAATGATTTTGTTTCGAAATGATAATCATAGGTTGATGCAGGAGTTACAAACGATTGATAATGAATACGAATTTTCTTTTCATTAAATTCAGGATTATTATCGATAGTCAAAAAGTACGCCGGGTCATCAAAAGGTATGAAATGCTCAGCCTGATCACTGGAGCTAATAACACGTAATTTAGTTAATCCAGCAATACGCTCTTGAATAACCAAATATGCACTAAATACCTCTAAGCCTTCTATTAGTACATCCTCTCGATGAGGCACTAAATCTTCCCAGCTCGATCGCTTGGTGTCATTAATGGGCGTTTTTGAAATTTTAAAATTAGGTGCTTGATCATTATTTAATATATAAAAATAATCTCCAAAATGTTCTACTTCACATTCCAAGCCTTGAGTTCTAGGAAACATACTGACAAAGTTACCCATGGGGTTATCCGCAGATAATGTGAACACCTCAGCGGTGGTATGGCTATGCGCCGTTACAAAAATATACGCTTTTGATTTTGATTTTTCCAAATTACAAATAAATCGTTCATCTTCTTCTTCAAATACCAACTGATCCTCAATTTGCTGGCTACCAATTTGACGACGATATACTTGATGTGTCCTCAACGTTTCCTTATCTTGATTGGTGTAAAAGAGTGTTTTGTTATCTTTTGACCACACCATTTGATGGTCCACTTGCTTAATATGATCGGGCAAAAGGTTGCCAGTAGCTAAGTCTTTTATATAAATATCAAACAAATTTCTACCTTGTGTATCAACGGCATAGGATATCATGGTATGGTCTGGACTTACGGCAATGCCCGGAATATTCATATAAGCATGCCCCTGGGCCAATTTATTTACATCCAAAATGATTTCTTCCTGAGCATCAAGTGTTTCTTTTTTCCTGCAATAAATAGGATACTCCAAACCCTTTTCATAGCGGTCATAATAGTAATAGTTGCCTAGCCGAAATGGCACCGAACGATCATCAGGCTTAATACGTGCTTTTATTTCACCAAACAATTTATCTTGAAGTGCCTGGGTTGTCTCAAGTTGAGATTTTGTATATTCATTTTCTGCTTTTAAATAATCAAGTACTTCTGGATTATCCCGTTGGTTGAGCCAAAAGTAAGGATCAATCCGCACATGATTATGTATCTGAATCTTCTTCGGCTTTTCTGTTGCAATTGGTGCTAAATTTACTTCCATAGGTTTACTTTCTAAATTGGATTCACATAATATGCTCGTGAAAAGCAATACTAAATAACCTGTAAAACGGCTTAAGCTATAATATTTATTTTCAGCCTTCATGAAATGTATTCCATCATTGTGATCAAAGTATCTTTAAAATTAATCTAATAAATTGCCTTAGCTATTCATCCAAATTATAGTGTGGAATTATTAGACCAACAAAACTACAAAATAAATTGAAGTATACTATAACTGTAATTCAATTTAGTATAATTTTGCTTACCTATCTGTCATCAATGCAATATTCTAATAAAATATGATTAACGACGATCTTCGTTTATATTGAATGAGTATCTTATTATTCAATACAAAAAATAATCTAAAAAGTTTTATTGAATATTGATTTTTTGAGTCAATGCAAGTAAGTTGATAAATAAATCAATTTTATTTCAGTATTTTACATAAATTTGCATGAAATTAGGTTTCAGTTACGAAGCTTCAAACGCGGTATAAAATGAATAAAGTAAAAAAAATCCTAGTAGGTCTTGATTTAAGTGAACTTGATCCAACCATAATACGATTTGCAGCCTATATTGCAGATCACTCAAGTACTACTGACATCTATTTTTTAAATTGTATTAAAAACCTGGAGCTCCCTGAAGAACTCAAAAAGGAATTTCCAGACTTAATCAATAACGCCATTGAAGATCGAAAAGCGCTCATTGCCGAGAAAATAGATGACCACTTCCAACCCACAAGACAAGATGTTAAAACACATATTGATATCGTAAAAGGCCAAGCAACCAAGAAGTTTCTGTCACTAAGCAAAAAGCACCAATTCGACCTCATCATTATTGGTCGTAAAAAAAGACTAAAAGGAACTGGAGTACTGGCCAATCGTTTGGCTCGACGTGCAAACTGTAGCCTATTAATTGTTCCAGAAAATAGCGAACCTAGACTTGAGCGCCTATTAGTACCTAGTGATTTCTCACCCTATTCAGAATTGGCATTTAAAGAAGCCATCCGAATAGCCAGTAAGGCCGACAATAAGGTAGAGGTAATATGTCAAAACGTATATACCGTGCCGGTGGGATATCATTATTCGGGTAAAAATTACAAGCAGTTTGCCAAGCATATGAATACTCTAGCACAACGAAATTATCATAAGTTTATAAAAAAATTTAAGCCCCCAAGTGATTTGAGTATAACTCCAATGTACTCGCTCGATAAAAACGATGACCCTGTAGAAGTTATTCGAAAACTGGCCAATCGCCAGAATGTAGATGCCATAATTATTGGTGCAAAAGGCCGTACAGCAGCTACCGCCATTTTTTTGGGAAGTATGGCCGAGCGACTCGTTCAAAAGGTAGCTAAAATTCCGCTAATGGTGGTGCGCCCTAAAGGTAAAAATGCAGGTTTTTTAGAATACCTCAAAGAGCTATAATTTTTTAGAAATCTGGTAAGAAATTGACAAATTTGAACAAAATTAGCAAAATATATTCATTAACAATCTCACTTACCTTATTTTTTCTGGAAACCGGTTACCACTTATTGCTTAATAGGCAATAAAATCCTATATTTAACGTTTTTAGCAAAATATATTCAATTAACCTTAATAATGATAGATAGATCATGAAAAGCTTCATTTTGATCGCTTGGAATCTGGCAATTTCTTTGGTCATAAGCTTACCATTATTTTCAATGGCATCAATGCCAATAGAAAGGCAAAGCAAGCACTTAAGTATTGGGAAAATTGACGTCAAACCACAGCAGATAATTCCATTTACTTTCGAGCAAAAAATATCAGGCTTGGCTTTGGTTACAAAAAATATAAACTCTTGGGATTCGACCTATCTCATTGTACATGATGATACCTTAAGGTTAACCAGGGATGAACATGATCCAAATAATAATGCTTCCAATTTTATAGTTTTTGATCGGCCCATACAAAATTTGGTATTATCGGTGGGTAAATTAACTGGTGAAATTACCTTAATTTTAACACATATTGATAGCACTCCCAATCCTGTAAAACTAAGCTCTGAACGCCGTAAAAGTAACTGTGCGTTGCCCCCCATAATTCTTCAAGAAAACTGGAGAAATGGCCTTCCTGCTCCTCAATATACACGTTCGTTTAGCACGGTTAATCACATCATTGTACATCATTCCGCTGGGTCCAACCAAGCTTCGAATTATCAAGATGTGGTGAGAAATATATATATTTATCATACTGAAGGTAGAGGCTGGTCTGATATTGGGTATAATTATTTAATTGCACCTGATGGCAGCATATTTGCTGGTAGAGACCCGGAAGAAGGGCTGCAAGATGAAGTTAAAGGAGCTCATTTTTGTGGTAAAAACTCCAATACAATGGGCATATGTTTATTAGGAACATTTACAGACATATCACCTACACCAGCTGCAATTACTGCACTAGAGCAATTAATCAGTTGGAAAACTACCAAAGATCACCTTCAGCCCTATGAAGAATTTCCGCATGAGGGGCTTGCTCTTGGAGTGATCGCAGGACACCGCGATGGCTGCTCTACGCAATGTCCTGGCAATCAGCTATATAACAAAATTAATACCCTAAAAACCACTGTTTATAACCAGCAATTGGCTTGCCAACAAGACCCGGAAGAACCAAAAGAACCAGTTAATGATCTTTTATTTTTTCCAAATCCAGTTAAAAACGGAACGATATTTGTATCCAATACCGTTGAAGACGTTTTGTTAATCAATGCTTTTGGCAATAAATTGTTTGTACCAACTATTGAAACAAAGGAGCATTTAGAATTACAAGTAGATCACTTAGTTGCTGGTTGGTATGTATTGTATATACAAGACACGTCTGGTATAAATCAGTATAAGGTTATCATAATATAGGTAATTTTATTAAATTTGAGCTTGAAATGAAACGATTAATAATATATGGTGCATTAGCGTTCTTGATCATCTTGGTTGGGTTTCAGCCTGCTGGTCGATCTAATTACCGTATCAAAAAAATAATAATAGACGCAGGACATGGTGGGAAAGATCCTGGCACACATGGTCAATTTACAAAAGAAAAAGACATTGCACTCAAAGTAGCCTTAAAGCTTGGTGAGCTTGTTAAGGAACGCATGGAAGGAGTTGAGGTGATCTATACGCGTGATGATAATCGGTTTATTGAGCTTGATGAAAGAGCCAATATTGCCAATCAAAACAATGCTGATTTATTTATCTCGATTCATTGTAACTCTACTGGTGATAGCAAAATTAGAGGTACCGAGACCTGGATAATGGGGTTGCACAAAGCGGAAGACAATCTTGATGTGTCTAAGCGTGAAAATGCTGTGATTTTACTAGAGGAAGATTATGAGCAAAAATATGAGGGATTCGATCCTAATGCACCTGAGTCTCATATTTTATTTAGCTTATACCAAAACGCATTTATGGTCAATAGCCTAAAACTAGCACAGCGTATTGAAAAGCGCTTTACCCAATCAGAGGCCAAACGTCATAGCCGAGGTGTTAAGCAGGCCGGATTTTGGGTACTTTGGCGCACATCTATGCCCAGTGTACTAGTTGAAATTGGATTTTTAACCAATGCAAAGGAAGAAAAGTACCTTATGGATAAACTAGGACAAACATATACTGCTGCTTCGATTTTTCAGGCGATTAGTGACTACAAAACAGAAATCGAAAGTATGTAATTTTTATAGAATGTAATCAAAGAGGTAAAACTTACTTGATCTATATTCACATGGAACGTACCTAGCAGAAGGTAAAGACTTCAAATTTTTTTTGATAAATGAAAAATTTAAATGTAATTTCAAATCTTTCATTTAAAGGATAACCGATTTATGAATATTAACGAAACGATAGGCACAACATTAAGAGAAACTGATGGATTCAAATATATTGATGAAGGTGAAGGAGATGTACTTTTGCTCTTACATGGCCTATTTGGTGCATTGAGTAATTGGGAAAGTGTTTTACAAAAATTTTCTGGATCTTATCGTGTTATTATACCTATATTACCCATATATGAGTTACCTGTAAGGCAAGCGGGGCTCACTAAGCTTGTAGAGTTTGTTGAGTCATTTGTGACGCATTTTAATTTAAAGGAGCTTACACTCATTGGGAATTCGTTGGGAGGGCACTTAGCACTCATTTATACCTTAAAGCATCAAGAAAGCGTCAAAAGGCTAGTACTCACAGGAAGTTCAGGGCTTTTTGAAAATGCTATGGGTGGGAGTTTTCCGAAAAGAGGTAGCTATGAATATATAAAAGAACGAGTGGAATATACATTTTATTCTCCACAAACGGCTACAAAAGCCTATGTAGATGAGGTATTTAGCACCACTAGGGATATCCCAAAATGCTTACGGATTGTGGCAATT
Organism: Bacteroidia bacterium; assembly: GCA_030430325.1. Taxonomy (GTDB): domain Bacteria; phylum Bacteroidota; class Bacteroidia; order Cytophagales; family Cyclobacteriaceae; genus JAUIFR01. Next base: position 7,331 of record JAUIFR010000164.1, read on the forward strand.
GCAAAATCAGCACAGCGTCATAATTTAGCAAATGATTTGCCAAAAATTAATATCCCTACACTGTTGATCTGGGGTTTGAATGATACCATTACGCCACCACTTGTTGCGCATGAGTTTAACCGCCTCATACCAAATTCTACCTTACGGTTTATTGATAATTGCAGTCATGCCCCAATGATGGAGCACCCCGATACATTTAATAATATTTTGCTAGCGCATCTAAAAGAAACAGTGCCCCATGACAGCATTTGAGCTAATAAACTATATGATCCCTCCGATGAATGTAACGGATACTACGCTTCAGGCCATTGAAATCATGGAAGAACTGCGTATTGATCAGTTGCCTGTTATTGAAAAAGGTAAGTTTATGGGCCTCATCAGCGAAGAAATCTTACAAGAAGAACAAAATACTGAAAAACCTATAGGTGAATACGAACTTGAAGCAAGAGAATGTATCGTGAAAACGAATCAACACTTTTATGATATAATTAAATCGGCATCTGACTTTGGCGTTCAGGTAGTTGCCGTGCTGGATAACGACCAAAACTATGTGGGTATGATAACTGTTGAAGATACCATCACTGCATTTGCGCAAACAGCGGCGATCCAAAGCCCGGGTGGTACCATTGTACTGTCACTATATCAACGAGATTATTCTCTTTCTGAGATCAGTCGGCTTATCGAATCTGAAGATGCCAAAATCTTAAGTAGCTCGATCATCACCGACAATATGGATCCCCTAAAAATCAAATTAACACTCAAAATAAATCGTTTGGATTTATCGCATATTGTCGCTACCCTTGAGCGGTTTGGTTATAAAATCATTGCCAGGTATCAAGAAAAAGAGTACCAATCTGCCGAAAAAGAACGGTATGGACTTCTTTTAAAGTACCTCAATATCTAACTACGTCTATTTTTTGAATGAAACCAGTTTACTGGTTCACTGAAGACCTATAAAATTTATAGTTTTACTGAAGTAATTCTGCAAAATATGCTCAATAATGCGTGTGTAAATTCGAATTTTATTATTTTATCCCATTTTCCTGTTTTCTGTACAGAGGGAATAAAGGCTTGAAAAAGCTCGTAAATAGGTTTAATTTTGAAAATGGGTGTTGCGAGGCTAAAATAGGGTGTGTTTTTATGAAAACTTAGGAACAGATCTGGTAATATCTCAGTTCAGATTATATGATATAAAATCTAATAAATAATTACACATATATTAAATTAAAAAATGGGATAATGTTTTTGGAAATTATGAGATGCTTTACTACCTATTCCGCGTTAAGGAGGGCAAACCGTTAAGAAATGATACTAAATGTATCATTTTAGGTTTGAGCCAGGTTGTGGGCAGGCTGATAATTAGCCTTAGGCCCCCGCTGCAGGCT
>JAUIFR010000165.1 GCA_030430325.1 Bacteroidia bacterium
CATAATATACATAGCTGCTGCAGATTGAGGTGTTCCAATACCACCAGCTGCTCCAACTCGAATCTTTTTGGTGAATTGATGAATTTTCATCATCTCATCACGTAGTTCCACAATAGCTGGAAACAACGCTAATGCATTCCTTTGGTCTGTATGCCCTCCAGAATCAGATTCCACACAAATATCATGTGCCATGGGCACAAATTTGCTGAGTTCGGCTTCCTGTTCAGTAATTTTTTGAGCAGCCAACAATGCACTAACGATTGAATCGGGTGGGGGACTCATAAAGATTTTAGCAACCTCTGGTCTAGAAATTTTAGCTATAACTTTATGAGGTACATGTATGACTCCTCCTATAGAATGTATTCCTTTTAGACGAAATTTAACAAGCGCAGGTGTTATTTTCATAAATGCCGCAGCCTCTATGTTTTTAATCCCATGCTTTAAATATAAATCAACATATTTTTCTTCCATTTCTGGATGGTCAAGATGACAAAGCAGGTTCATTCCGTAGGCTTGCTCTGCTGAAAGTTGGCCTTGAATTTGCGTAATAGCACTTTCTACTTCCGCAAAAGACATACCTCCTGTACCTAAAAACCCCAATAACCCAGATTGCCCCATACGTACTACGAGTTCTTTGGATGCAATTCCCTTGTACATAGCACCAGCAATATAGCTAAGATCAACATTATAATCAGCTTTAAACTCTTGACTCCCTAATGATTTGGCTTGTATGGTAATTGGTTGCATAATCATTTATTTCAATATAATTAGTTAAATATATTGAAAAATAAGTTAAATTTTTATAAAAAACGAAAATAATTAATCATTTTTAGCAAATTTCATTGAATTATACCCATTCGTATTTTCGGTGATAATCCTTTACTTCTGAGAAAATTAGCCTGTTCTTACCACGAACATATTGATAAGGTTCTGGAAATTTTTCTGGATCTACTTTATAATTTTTAGCTCCAAATTTAAGTTGACTATTTACTTCAAATGTGCTTTCATATGATTCAATAGACATCTTACAACGTTGATCCAAGTGCTTTGCCAATTCAAAATTACGCAATGTTTTTTGTGATTGTTCATTCACAACTCCGCTATAAAATTCCGAACAACAACCCGACCCATAAGAAAATACACCAACGCGCTTGGGCGATTCAAATTGCCCATTGTCAATCGTACTTGCCAATGCGAGCAATGAAGTGGCTCCCATAATATTACCAACACGTTGACAATACTCGAGCGAGGGTTGGACCCTTTTACTAAAATCTGCTTCAATATAATCGGGTGGTACTTTTTTAAATTTACGCATATTTGAACGGTGAGCACCTTTTACCATACCTCCAAATGGTGTATGATAGGCCAGGTATTGAAAGGTAGTCTCATAATCTACATTTTCTACCCGCTTTTGATATTCCAGAAAGGCGTTTTCACAGCAATCCAAATAGGAGAGAAGTGACAAATCACTATCGCCAACTTCGGCATCGGCCACCGGCCGGCAGGTATCAAACACCTCATAACCATAATATCCATTTGCACCAGGATCTACTTGAAACAAAACCGGGTAATCACTTACCAAAAGGGCAATCGCACCAGAGCCTGAACTAGGCTCTCCAAATGAAGCATCTAACGTACCTTCAGCGTTCATTCGAGCAATATCGGTAGCAATCACTAGTGCTTTTCTACCTGGTGCTGTTTGAGATAGTACAAAATTTAATGCCATTTGTAAACCTGCTGTACCTGAATAACATGCGTTTTTAAGTTCAAACAATCGGCAATTTCGATTGAGCCCCAAATAGTGATGGATATAAGTACTCATTGATTTCCCAAAATCTACCCCAGACTCTGTACAAGTTATTATTAAATCAATACGGTCTTTTTCTTCTTGACTGAGGTGATCAATAATTGGTTTAGCAGCATTTACACCATTAGATATAGGGTCTTCATAAGGCATGGGAACTGTACGTTCTTTCATTAATAGATTTTCGAAGCGCTGCATGTCTAAATTTCTATGAGCTGCAAGTTCAGCTACATCTATAGCGGCTGATCCACAATAAATATTCATTAATTCAATTCCAGCGGGCATATCGTTGATTTTAATATTAATAAGTAAAAAAAATATATGTTTAAGTTAAATGTAATTTTCAGTAAAAAGAAATGAAATCATAAAATTTTAATCATTGTAAATCCAAAACGGAGATAAATCCCCTAACTTATTGGAAGTATATTTATGTTATATAATTTATATTATGTTAAATAGGGTTTAGATTTAATATTAACAAATTACTACATAACGACAACACTCATCCCACTCTGGACATTCACTACTGACTTAAAATTGTTTTTAATATTTAATTTTATACTTAAAATGCGTATCGATCATTTTAAAAATTCAACCTTACATTAATTAATTAAAAAGTTGAGTTAAAATATCATAAATAATTATTAAACAACTTTTTATATATATCTAATTAAACTAAATATTTTATAATATAATAGGTTTATTTTTGAGATTTCAAGCACTACTACTAAATTGCAATTATGAAAAAAACGGCAAAAACTAGAATTGGTTCTATCGATATTTTACGCGGAATTGTTATGGTGCTAATGGCCTTGGATCATACTCGTGATTATTTTCAAATTGACCCTTTTGGCATCAACAATCCAACAGAATTATCAACTACTACGCCCATTCTATTTTTTACCAGATGGATCACCCACTTTTGTGCTCCAGTATTTGTGTTTCTTACAGGTATTTCAGCCCATTTAGTTGGTCAAAAAAAGAAAAATAAAAGTCAACTATTTGTTTTTTTAGTTACCCGGGGCATTTGGCTTATTTTTTTGGAGCTAACTGTTGTTGGGTTTGGTTGGAATTTTGATATTCATTTTCGCACCAACTTTTTACAAGTTATTTGGGCCATTGGTTGGGGTATGATTGTACTAGGTGTTGTTCAATTTTTCAGTAAGCAAGTTGTTTTTGTGATTGGCTTTTCATTAGTTTTTTTACATAATACGCTAGATACACTCACCATTTCTGGCGGTATAGGTGAGATAATATGGCTCATTTTACATCAAGGGCCGGATCAATTTACAATAGGCAATCATGTATTTTGGGTTAACTATCCAGTTTTACCTTGGGTTGGACTTATGCTGATGGGATATTGCTGTGGTACTTTTTATCAAGAGCAGCATAGTCAGCACAAACGTAAGACATACTGGTTATTGTTTGGAACTGTTTCGATTGTTTTGTTTATAGTACTTAGAGGAATAAACCATTATGGTGATCCTAGTAATTGGAGTGAACAAGAAAGCATCATATTGACAATTATTTCCTTTCTTAATACAACTAAGTATCCTCCTTCCCTACTTTATATTTTAATGACGATGGGCCCTTCATTTATCCTATTATTCTTACTTGAAGGTAAAAATTATAAGATGTTAAAACCATTTAATGATTTTGGAAGAGTTCCACTGTTTTATTATATCATTCATCTATATTTAATTCACGCTTTGGCTATTCTAGCTGTTTTATTGCAAGGATATAGTTGGGAGCAAATAGATTTTGTGCGATACTTTGGAGGATTACCCCCGGGTTATGGGTTCGAATTATTCGTCGTATATATCGTATGGATTTTGGTCAACTTGTTGTTGTATCCTTTTTGCAGCATGTATAATCAATATAAGTCAAAAAACAGAAGCTGGTGGCTTAGTTACCTCTAAAATTTGAATGTAATTAGCTAAATACATTTATTTATAAGTAATTTCCTCCATTTCTACACAATTTTTAGCCAAATTAGATGAATATATTTAAATAATAAATTCAATGAGAAATTTCTTACATTGTAAGGTATTTTGGTAAGAATTAATAATAACATCTTGATTTAATACGACTTAGTGAATTGGCGCTTTTGAATTACGCTAGTAGTAATGATAAAATAATTAATTAAATTGATTTTTATTAGGAATTTAATTCAAAATATATTATATTTACACTAATTATATTACATTAGTACCTATTAAGAAAAAGAATACAGAAATGACAAGCGATAAATTATTAATTGAAAAACTTAAGAAAGAGTTTTATCAACAAGAAGTAATCAACTCCCTATTAAATTACAAACCTGAAGATTTTATCGATTATAAAATAATCTCTGGAGAAACGGATCGATGGTTGTATATACGTGCTGTAAGTGTTAATGAATGGCTTAGTGCACAAGCTACCGTGCCCATGCGCCATAATTAATGATCCATATTAGAAAGCGCACTAGGTTTTACAAGTAATGTTTTCTCTATCATGACTTTAACAGCACCTGGTGCTGCACCTTTTGGTTTTCTAACATACTTCAATGGCGTGAAAATAACAGGACATAGCCCCTGCCCCTTCCCTTTAGAATACCATGCGGCAAGTTGAGCCGCCTTTTCTATTATACCTTGAGGTACCTCATTATTTTTATGCTTAATCAATACATGTGATCCTGCAAATCCCTTTGCGTGTAACCAAATATCATTTTTATGACCCATACGTAGAAGTTGGTCATTATTCTTTGCATTTTTTCCGATATAAATAGTATACTGATTTATTTGAGTGGACTTAAAATTAATGCTGTCCTTGGGTTGAATTTGCCCTTGGTGAGGTACCTCTATATCTAATTCTAATAATTCCTGCCAACTATTTGCCTTTTTAATATCATTTATTTGCTGGTTGGTCGTGGTTAACAATCCTTCTTTTTCTTGAAGGTTTTTTTGTATTACCTCCAATTCCTTTGCCTGATGCTTGGCTTTTTGATAAAATCGCTCCGCATTTTTTTGTGGGCTTAATTGGGCATTTAGTTTGATTGTAACCATTTGATTATCATAAAAATTAAATAATGTTACACCGTTTTCTCCTGCTTTAATTTGATGCAAATTTCCCATGATTACATCAGCTAATTCACGATAATTGCTTGTTTTTAAGTCAGTTAATCTATTTTTAAGTTTGGTGATGTATTGTAAGGTTGCTTTTTGCCTTTTAACCAAATTTTGTTTTAGCTTCTTTGCTAAGTCAGTGTATCGCTTATTATTATGGTATTGGACATAAAATTCATGCGAAGCCTGCAAGGGATCCGTATAAGTTGATCTTACCTCTCCTATTTTAATTAAAGTTAAATGCAACTTCTCCCCTAACTCACACAAATAAAATCTGGAATTTTCTATGGAAAATAGTATTGATTGTAGTAGCTGCCATCTCTTCTCAGAAGTATCACCAGTTGTAAGTTGCTGTTGCACATAACTATTTAAAATTGGACCAAATGTAGGAAAAATCAATTTTAGTTGCTCATCTTGTTCCAAATATTCCTTAAATGTTTGATTTAACTCCTTTGATAATTTATTGGGTGTAATGCTCCAATCATACGTTCGATCCTTATGAAATAAATCTATTACCTTATCCTCTTGACAGACTAATATATTAGCATGCCCACCATGCATCTTAAAGATCAATTTATATTTTGAAGAAAGTTCTATGATAAAACTACGGTCATTTTGGATTAACCTGACTTTGGTTACCTCCATGTTGAGCAAGTACTCAAAAAGCCGCACACTGTTTTTCTTGGCTTTATGAAGAACGTTTGGAAAATCGAACCCAGCAAAAGAGGTACTACATAGCGATTTTATAAAAAATAATTGATTATTTGAATGCTGAAACACTAATATGAGTTCATCTTTATTTTGAGTAAAACAATCTTTTAATTGAGTGTCGATTATTTTCTTTTCTATAGCTGGTACGAGGTGCTTAAAAAAATGATAATTTACATGCATACCCTAAACCTGAATGCTCAAACCATCATATGCTAATTGAATATGTGGAGGTAGCAGTTCTGAAATTTCTTTATGTAACCCTAATTTATGCGAAATATGTGTAAGATATACTTGGCTATCTGGAAACATTTGAGCAATTTCTATTGCCTCATTTAGATTGAAATGTGAAATATGAGGATCAATTTGTAGGGCATTAATAACAATCACCTTCGACTCATTCATTTTATCAAGTTCTTTTTGAGCAATATAATTGGCATCAGTGATGTAACAAAAATCATCAATTCTAAATCCAAATACGGGTAGATTTAAATGTTTAACTTCTATTGGTAGTATCTCTGTATGACCTAATCTAAAAGGGCTTCCATTAATTTCATGTAAGGAAAATTTTGGTGTCCCAGGATAACTTTCTTCACTAAATGCATAGGCATATTCGTGTTTAATTTGCTGTAAGACCTGCTCCCTAGCATATAGTGGCATGGGTTTACTGGTATTAAAAATAAATGGTCTTACGTCATCTAATCCACCTGTGTGATCTTTATGCTCGTGGGTTATAAGAATATGGTCTAAATATTCAATATGATGACGTAACATTTGTTGTCTTAAGTCGGGGCCCGCATCGATTAAAATGTTTTGCTCCTCTAGCATAACCAAAACCGAGGACCTCAATCTTTGATCCCTATAATCTATTGATTTACAAACTTTACATTTGCAACTTATTACGGGAACGCCCTGTGAAGTTCCTGTACCTAAAAATTTTATTTTCACATTTAGTTCTGGTTTTTTTTTATTAAATACTTTCTAGGCAAGTTGTCTAATTAAATTCTTTAAACATTCAATTTTACCTTTTAGGGTGAAAAAACGATTGATAATAACCACTTTTCTGTTATGAAGTAAACAATAACCTGCTGTAAAGTTGCCCTTTTCATACCTAATGGCATAACCTTTTGACGCTATAGTTTCTTCTAATTTCTTTAAAACTACTCTTGAATGCATTACTTAGTATATTCCTTTACTAAGTTAACCAGCGCATCAAAGTCTAAAGGCTTAGTAATAAATTCATTGATACCAACTTCTTTAAAATCTTTCATAGAATAATTCATAGCATTACCCGTTACAGCAATTATGGGGATATTTTTTTTAGCATCATCTTTTAGATCTCGTACTTTTCTTGCACATTCCATCCCACCCATTTTTGGCATATTAATATCGAGTAAAATTACATCAAATGAGTTTTTTTCAAGCTTTTCGAGTACTTGTACTCCGTTTTTTACGGACTCAATGTGATAATTCTGCATCTCCAAAATCTTCTTTGTTAGATTTTGAATTACTGAACTATCCTCAGCAATTAGAATTTTTTTATACTCAGCCATGTTTTCTATGAGTTTTTTATGTTAGTTAATCTTTCTTTAAAATCGTTGTAACATTTTTTTATTGACCCAAAATCTATTTTTTCTGGGGGGGCATGCTTTATTTGATGTTCCATTGTTGATGCAATATTAGCTAAATATTCTACACCTAGCGTGCCAGCATTTCCTTTTAGCGTGTGCAAGTTAGTTAAAATAATTTTATAATCATCATTTTTTGAGGCAGTTATCATATTTTTTATTTGTGAATTTGTCTCTTTTTCAAATTCATTATATAAATTAAATACAAACTCAATACCACCCATTTTTAACAAAGCATCATAGGTATTTTGGTTTATTATTTCAGGTTCCATATACAATTGACCTTGAACAGTTCCACTTGGTGTAACTATTTTTTGATTTATGTTAGCTTTTACTTTATTGATTAATTGCTCTGCCGTAATAGGCTTTGAGATATAGTCATCCATACCCAAGTCAAGAAATTTATCTCGATCTTCTTTCAATGAAAATGCAGTCATAGCAATGATTGGGGCATTTCCTTGTAGATTGGAGGATTTTATTAAATTCATGGTCTCAATTCCATCTAATTCAGGCATTTGAATATCCATAAATATAATATCAAAATTATCTTGTCGTTTTTTCAATAATTCAATAGCGCTTATGCCACTGTTAGCAAGCTCTACATTACACCCTGCCTTAGTTAAGATTTTACCGGCTACATCAAGATTAATTTGATTATCATCAATAATTAGAATAGCTGGAGTTCCTTCAATTTTATTAATTTTAAATAATTGTGATTCTTCATCTTGAATTTTGGCATCTGATAACCCTGCTTGCCCCTTCATTGCTACCATTGTAAACCAAAATGTACTTCCTGCTCCTAAAGTAGAATGAACACCTATTTCACCGTCCATTAGGTTACATAGTTTCTTTGAAATAGCTAAACCCAATCCGGTACCCCCAAAAGATTTATTTAATCGATTGTCTGCTTGTGTAAAATTAGTAAATAAGGATTTAACATCTTTCTTCGAAATTCCTATACCTGAATCAACAATTTTAAACTTAATCGTAAAATCATTACCCTTAATCTGAATTAACTTAACCACAATAAATAGCTCGCCTTTTTCTGTAAATTTAATGGCATTTGAGGTCAAATTAGACAAAATTTGTAATAGACGCGTCTCATCAAGTAAAAGTAATTCGGGAATTTGCTCATCAATTATTATAGTGAGGTTTATTTTTTTTAGTTGCGCTTGCTTTTCATATAATCCCTTTATGTTATTTAGGAGTGATTTAATTGAATGGAGTGATTTATTGAGCTTCATTTTACCTGCTTCAATCTTTGATAAGTCCAATATATCGTTTATGATATGGAGCAATGTTTTGGAAGAGTTAAATATGGTATTAATGTATTCTTTTTGCTCCTCATTTAATTCAGTGTCTCTTAATAAATCAATTACACCTATAATCCCATTCATTGGTGTTCTTATTTCATGGCTCATATTAGCCAAAAATTGCTCTTTTACTTTCAGTGATTTTTCTGCTAAT
>JAUIFR010000166.1 GCA_030430325.1 Bacteroidia bacterium
CAAATGGTCATTAAGGGCCAGCTGTACCGGCGAATTAGTGTTTGATAATGTAAAAGTGCCGAAAGAAAATTTATTACCAGGCAAGAATGGGCTTGGTGCGCCTCTGATGTGCCTGGACTCTGCACGTTATGGTATTGCTTGGGGGGCGCTTGGTGCGGCCATGGACTGCTACGAATCGGCCAAGAATTATGCTATGGAGCGGGTACAATTTGACCGCCCCATTGCTGGGTTTCAGCTTACACAAAAGAAGTTAGCTGAAATGCTAAGCGAAATTACTAAGGCACAACTACTTTGTTGGAAGCTTGGTAAAATGATGAATGAGGGCACCGCAACTACACCACAAATATCACTGGCCAAGCGAAATAACGTAGCTATGGCGCTAGAAATTGCAAGGGAAGCACGACAAATACATGGCGGTATGGGCATTACGGGCGAATACCCCATTATGCGCCATATGATGAACCTGGAGTCAGTAGTGACATATGAGGGTACACATGATATTCATCTTTTAATATTAGGAAAGGAAATTACTGGAATCCAGGCTTTTGTGTAGTTTTTTTGACTATTTTTTAGTACAAATTGCGTTGAGTAGTTCGGCCGGAAAGTCCTCTGAAGAAGTAGTATCCTTCACATAGTAAGACATAGTAAGCACGTTTCCATTAAGGCTACCACTTCCTTCAATACGAAAGAATGAAATGGTTTGCTCAGGTATACGGATTTTATTACCACCGATAAGCTCTGCGGCCACCTCGATATCCACATTATAAAAATTTTGAATATAGATTACTTGACTCAGATTTGGGTCTTTTACGATGTCGATGCTATAAAACGTACTACTTTGTAAAAACTCACTAAATTCATCTACCTCATAATAACCCGTAAAGGCATTGCGCTCGTCTACAGGCTCTGGGTCTTTCACCTGACAGGAGGCCAATAGCAAAATGGTACTCAAAATAATATAAGTATATATTTGTTTCATTTGGGGGTTCTTTAATATACTTATCTCAAATTGTATGCCAAATTTGTATTTAGTGCGTTAACCCATGTACTGTTAGTGCTATTTGTAAGTAATGCCCATGATACTATAAATCAACGTAATTTGCAAAATATGTTCAAAATACGAAATTGTATTGAATGTATTTAGCAAAAATTATTTAAAATGTTTAGCAAACCTTAGTCTTTCATCCAATCATTATAATCTTTTTTAAATATCATTACGGAATTAGCGATACGTCCAACCCAAACGATGTAAAAGTCACCCCATAAATCAGTTTTAGTTTTTCTTTTGATGCGTTTGGTGAAGAGGACTTCTCCCGATTGAATATTAAAAAAAGTTGCATACATGGGGACATTTTGATCGGGTTTATCCAAACTTTCAACTACGAATAGGAGACCAATCTCAATGGGAGTTTCATATTTATAGTAGGAAACTATTTGCTTAATTTCTTCATCAGAGATAGGCTGTGTTTTAGGAAGAATTTTAATTATATCTGCAGTATTGGTTAAGCTACGTTCTATGGCAATTTTATTATCACTAATTCCACTTTTTTTCATATATTTATGAGCCTTAAATTTCATAAGGTTCCATCGCTTAAAATAATTTGTGGTAATATTTTCTAGATCAACAAAATCTTCTTTAGTTCCTACCAAAGTAGTTTTTGAAAAATCTAATCCAAAATATACAATTTCTTTGGCATTAGCTACTTTAGCTTTATTTGCAGGTGAATGTTGGGCAATGCCAAGTGTTAACAATCCTAAAAAATAGAATAATACAAGTGCTCTCATTTTAGTTTATTTTTGGTTCCTAAAAAGTTAATCCACTAATAACATGTGCTTGGCAGGTGATATTGTAAAGCTAAAAATTTATTTTTTTTTTTAGAATTAAATCAACCCTCTTGCCTTAAGCTCTAAATATTTATTGAGTGTTTGCAAAGAGAGCTCTTCAGGTTTGGTATAAATCGTTTGAATGCCATATTGTTTAATCTCCTCTACAATTGCTTTTTTGTCAAAAATAAATTGACTTGCAATGGTTTGATTATAAATATCTTGTAAATTCTGTACGGGCTGTGCACTATATTTACTTATTTCGGTGTTTTCAAACACTACTACTACAAGCAAATGTTGTTTCCCGATCTTTCTCAAAAAAGGAATGGCTCGACGCAGGTGGTAGTTGCTTTCAAAATTCGTAAACAAAAACAGGAGGCTACGGCCTTTGATCATTCGTTGCAACATGGTGTATAGTAAATCAAAATGGGCTTCAGTTTGCCCTTCTTGCTCTTTATAAAGTAATTCCAATATTCTATGTAACTGTTGCCTGCGGCTATCGGCTTTCAAAAATTGATGTAGTTTGTGATCAAAGGTGACAATACCAGGTCTATCACTTTTGAGAAGGGCCACATTGGAGATGACTAAGCTCGTGTTAATGGCGTAATCAAGTAAACTTAAGCCATAAAAGGGCATACGCATGGATCTTCCCTTGTCCAGTAAACAGTATATTTGTTGAGCACGCTCATCTTCATAATGATTGACCATTAGGTGCTGTTGACGACTGGTCGCCTTCCAGTTAATGCTGCGGTAATCATCACCAGGTACATATTCTTTAATTTGTTCAAATTCATAGCTGTGCCCTAGCCTTCGGATCTTTTTAATGCCCTGCAAAACAGAAATTTTAGAAAAGGCCATGAGCTCATACTGCTTCATTTCTAATATGGATGGATAAACAGCAACATCAGACTGTTGATGATACTTTATTCTACGTTCTACCAGGCCTAATGCACTTTTAATCAATAAATTAATATTCCCAAAATTAAATATGCCTCGTTCTTTTGGTGTAATATTGTAATTTACATGTAAAGGTTTATTTGAAGCTAATTTTAGGTGAACCTTAAAGTCTCGCTTTTGAAGTTGGTAGGGGAGCTCATCGATTAATACACCTGTAAGTAATAATTTACCATCATATGCAATGTTGATATTGATTTCATTTTCACAATTTAGTGATAATATTTTAGCATGTGATCGAGTACATGAGGGTATTTTGACAGCTTGATATAAAATCAATACATCGCTCAATACCAGTGCCAGCAATACTAATCCAATTGTTTGGGCAATGGGCATCAAGAACCCCCAGCCAAAACTCAAGGCAAATAGTGCAACTAATGCTCCCATGCTAACAAAGAATCGGGTGGTTAAGAACATAATTATTACCTTGGTATCTCTATTTCTTTTACAATTGCATCAATGACATCCTCTGGTTCATGACCTTCCATTTCTTTCTCCGGCGCAAGCAAAACACGATGGTTTAGTACTGGTTTTGTAGCGAAGTTAATATCATCAGGTGTAACAAAGTTCCGCCCTGCCATAGCCGCCAATGCCTTTGAGGCTTTCATAATGGCCAATGATGCACGTGGTGAGGCTCCCAAATAAAGATCACCATGATTACGGGTATAATCAACGATAGTTGCAATATAATCAAGCAATTCATCAGAGATATGGATTTTTTCCACGACGCTTCTACATTGGGCAATTTCTGTAGGATTTATGACTGCTTGTACTTGATCCAATTGTTTTACATTAAAGTCCTCTCTAAATCTTTTTAAAATGGTTTTCTCTTCATCCAAGCTGGGGTAGGTTAGTTTAATCCTAAATAAAAATCGATCTAGCTGTGCCTCAGGTAATTTATAAGTTCCTTCCTGCTCGATGGGGTTTTGGGTAGCAATTACCATAAAGGGTTCTTCCATGGCTTTTGTTTGCCCATCCACTGTTACTTGCTTTTCTTCCATCACCTCAAACAAAGCCGCTTGTGTTTTGGCCGGAGAGCGGTTGATTTCATCAATGAGTACCAAATTACTAAAAATGGGCCCCTGTTTAAAGTTAAAGGTGGCCGTTTGCATATTAAAAACAGATGTGCCCAGCACATCGGAGGGCATGAGGTCAGGTGTGAACTGAATTCTCGAGAAGTCTACCGATAAGGTTTGGGCCAATAATTTCGAAAAAAGAGTTTTAGCAATGCCAGGCACACCTTCTACCAGCACATGCCCACCCGTAAAAAGAGCAGCTAGAAATAGATCTGCCATTTGCTCTTGTCCTACTATTATTTTCCCAACCTCGAGCTTTATATTATTTACAAATGTATTAAATGAGCCTATTGCTGGGTCTGGGGCATTACCCAAAGTGTCCATTATTTGATCTTCCATATTTATTTACAATGTTGATAAAAATATTCTATTTTTTGATGAAATAAGATCAAGGTATCGTCATAAACCTGATCGCTTTCTTTAATTTTTTGATACAAACGAAATATTCCGGCCACTTCTTTAGTGGATAAATGAGCTTTACGAGCTAATTTATGAATAAATGATTTATCTAGTTTTTTTGTTGATAATTGATAGTTTGACCGAACAAAAGCCAGAAATAGCTTCATTTTTAGCTTACTGAGCATTTTATTGTCACGATTCTGAAAATAAAGCTGCCCAATTGTCTCGGTAAATTCAATCGAAGAGTTTTTTAGGGGTGCCAATACCGGTATTTCTCGTTGTTTTCTTTTTATAAAGAATATAAAGTAAAGTAATGCCGTTAAAAGTAAAAGATACCATGCTGATTGGAGCGCAGGTTCTTTAAGAATAAATTTCAAGGGCGTGTCTCGGTCCACATGAGGTTGAAAGTAAGGTGGTCTATGGCTGAATTTATCCCAAATTATATTAGCATTTTTTGGAAAAAAGGATAAAAGTCGGTTAATATAATTGAATTTTTCTTCAGTAAGTAGATGGTAATTTGTAAACTGCAGTGGTTGGCTGTGCACATATAAACGGCCCTTTCCGATTTGCATTTGGACACACTGATGTACTTTACCACTATCTGTTTCCATATAGGAGATCGGTTTTATAGTGGTCTCACAATTGGTGTAATCTATATAACTCCAATTGGTATTAAACCATTCTAGCCGATACATTCTGGCATAGTAATCATAGTTTATTGGAGCAGGGAAGGCCATTTCTTCATCCCAAAAATTAACTTGAATGATGGAATCATTTTTTTCCTTAAAAGTTAGGCATGATAGGGTGTCAATGGCAAAAGATTGACTAAAAAATTCCTCTTTAGCCTTATCTTCTTTTAGGCTATCAATTGAAATATCAGTAGAATCATATTGTTCTTCTCTAGATTTATAATTTATTAATGGCACAAAGTTTATGTAGTTGGTGCTTATAAATGCTTGATTACCATTGCGTATAAATTTAAGCAGTGCTGCAAAGGACGCTTCATCATAATGTGTTTCATGATGTATAAATAAATAAACACTATTGGTATTTACTGTATCCAGGTTGGCATAGCGCATGGCCCTTTTTACTTCTTTCACTTTATTTGTTTCCTCTAAAAGTGTTTTAAATAGGCTCATTCCGTAAGGCTCATTGCTGGAGGTGGAATAAGTTTCTTTCCAATCATATTTATTACTTTTGAGGTATCTATAAATTAAAAAACCACCAATTACTAGGACAATTAAGATTAATAGGATGACCAATTTATTTTCTTTCTTCATGAACGATAGGATTTAGCAGCGGTGGTATCTAATTGCTGAATGAATTGTTCATAATATTGATGCAATTGCTGATATTGAGATTCTTGAATCGAAAGATTACCATACCAAATGCGTTCAAACGCAAGTGTTAGTTGCCTGAATGTCTCAAAGTCTTTATTATTCCTCATTTCGTTGAGGTAAGCTCGGTTTGTTTTTTCTTTTTTCCATTTAATCCAATCTTTATCTGATAAAGTTTTTATTACGATCAGAAAGTATACACGAATTGCTAGCCTATAATCTAGTTTGTCTAGGGCATTTTGAAGGAGCCCCCAAAGATCTATATCATGAATGTTTTTTTCCATATCTGCTATGTTGACAGAGGGCTTAATCTCCTTAATCCGTTTATTTTGCCAACCAATCCCAAATAAACGTAGCACTATAAATATGAGTAAAATAATTAACACTCCAATGAGTAAATATTGCCCAAGCGTACCAAGGCTGATAGTAGGTATTTTCCAGTCTGGCGGTGTGATTCGCATGGGCTTATCCTCAGGCAGCGGATTTTCTTGAAAATCTTTATTTTCGGTAAGTTTTTTCCATTTACTTTTTTCTAAAGGGGTATTTTTATTTTGTGCAGATATAGTATTGGAATACGGGATAATTTGACAAAAAATAATCAACAAGATAAGGTGAGGGGCTAGTCTTTTTAATCGACAAAATACCGAAATTTTGCAACGAATTTTGCTAATTACATTCAATATATAACGAATTTTGCTAAATTTATTCATTTTAATGATCCCATGTCAATGCATCAATGCGTTGCTTTAAATGGCTGGCATCGGCAATTTCCTTTAAATTAAAATACAATATTGCGTATGCTATGCATAAGGCACCAATGTAAAGTGCTTGGAAAAACAAAAATAAAGTCAAGTTTACTATGAATAAAATAATGCTTCCTTCGATTCCTAAATTCTGGCTGATGTATCCTATATATTGTTGCACAAGTGTGGCATAAAGCAATAGAAGTAACCCACCCATAAAACTAAATAATAGAAATAACCCCATGCATCGTGCAAATTGTGTCTTCAGTGCATTAAATCCTCTGGCAAATGCGTGCACGAGTCGGCCATTATTCAAATATACATGTGATATTAGGCAAAATATGGTAGTGCCAAGCAAACAATACAGATAAATTCCATATTGGATTTTAGCAAATAAAACGCTGTCTAGTACAGCTGAAAATAAAATAAAGAAAATGATGTAACGCTTGATGTATGAGATGATGGATAATCCTTTTTCCCCTTGCTTGCTACGAGCGAAATTTAAAAATACATATCCTACTGAACCCATGATCAAGGCATGAAAACCTACATAAATCAACCAATTTTGATCGAGCTGGTGACCTTCCCAAAAAATGAATCTTAATTCGCGTATCGCATATGATACCTGGACTTCACCAAGTTGTGTTAGTAGTTCCCAATTGCTTCCTACAAAAAGTAAAGCTCCAAGTAGGCTCGTGATAGCTGAAAGCAAAAGAATCTGTTGAATATATTTTTTTAAAAATTGAAAGGTATCAATTAAAATTTGACCATTATCTTTATAAGTATTCAATGAGAGACTAAATGGTTTGGAGGGCCTTAATTGTACATTTTTTACGTTTATTTTAAACCCGCGTCCTGCCTTTCGGTATGGATACCAAACAAAATAAAATAGCACATATATGAAACACATTCCTATAAAGGCTGCTCGTATTGCATCTGGCAACTCAGTGTATCGTGTTAAAAACCCTTCTACAAAGCCTGCAAAAATGGTAAGTGGGAGAATGCCGATAATGAGCTTAAAGCCTTTGCGTGCTGATATTTGAAATGATTGCAGCCGAGTATATGTTCCTGGAAATAGGAGCCCCTGGCCCAGAACTATGCCAGCCCCGCCTGCTATGATGATTGTGGTAATCTCAACCGTACCATGTACCCAAATTGTAAGGAAGGATTCTTGAAAAAGCCCTTGTTCATAAAAAAAATATTGAAAGGCCCCCAACATTATACCGTTGAACAATAATATCATAATAGTACCAAGTGAGGTAAATACGCCCATCACAAAAGTCAGAATATCTACTCTCAAATTATTGATGGTGATACCCAAAAACATATTGAGTTCATTCGCCGATTTGTATACGGCCATAGGGTCACCACTTTCGATATTTTCTTGGGTCATTTCAATATAACGATCCCCTAATATCACTCGACAGAAATCCGGTTCGTGTATGGAAGATAATACACCAATTCCAACGGCTAGCGTAAATATAAAAAAGGAAACCAAAAGCTGTTTTCTACAATGAAAAACTAACGCAGGTAACTCTTCCTTCCAAAAAAAAATAAACCGATTTCCTTTTTCTTTCTTATTTTTGTAAATATTAACAAATAATGATTGCGCCAGTCCATTAAGGTAAACTCGGACAGAGCGATTGGGATAAAAAGTACGTGCATAAGCAAGATCATCCGTTATTTGTATAAATAACTTACTTAGTTTGTTTGGATCTTTCTTTTTTTGAGTCAGCAGCTGTTCTAGGCTATACCATTTCTTTTTATTTTGCTCAATAAAATGAGATTCGCGCATATATTTGTATTTTAGCGGAAGTAAAGCAGAAAATGACAAAGATACAAACGATAGAGATTAATACGACTCAAAATGTAATAATTCGTTATGAATTAGCGTTGCTCCAAGATCGGATTTTTGCTTTTTTCTTGGATGTATTTTTTATTAATTTGTCTAGTTTAATACTGAGGTTAATTTATGCATTGGTGTTACCTACAATAGGACTAGAGTGGGGTGATATATTGTGGTTACTAGCATATGGTCCCATTTTTTTCTTTTATACCTTACTATTTGAAGGTTTTAATCATGGGCAGACCCCGGGTAAAAAAATCGTAAATATTAAGGTAGTAAAAATTAGTGGGGACCAGCTAAAATGGAGTGATGTGGGTATTCGATGGATGTTTCGTCTCATTGATATTTTTTTTTCGTTAGGATCGATTGCTTGCTTAATGATTGGCTCATCCACGCAAAAGCAGCGTTTAGGTGATTTATTAGCTCATACAGCTGTTGTGAAAGTAGCACCTCGTCAATCAATAAGCTTAAAGCAGCTCATAAAAATTATAAAAAATAAAGAATATGTCCCGAAATTT
>JAUIFR010000167.1 GCA_030430325.1 Bacteroidia bacterium
AATACCAACCTTTAAAATTATATATATTGGCTAAGGCTAACTCATCATCAGTTAAATGCTGAGTATATATCTTATATGCTTTCGCAAGTAAGATCTTAGTTTGGTCATATTCATACAAATACATATGAGTCTCTGCTGCTCCAGTTAGTGCTTCCATATATTGGCTCCATGCCCTTAATTCTTTGTAATGGGCGGCGGCTAACTTGAAGTAATGGCAAGCACTATCATTTTTAAACTGTTTTGCAAATTGTCGAGCTTTTTCTAAAAAATTACCTTCATTATAAATATCAGATGGTTGAAAAGTTTGCTCATTTCCATGCACTAGGCACACTATAAGCATATTAAGAACTATGATCAGTATAGAATGCATTGGGTTGAATAAAACGAAAAAATTAAAGTTTAAAAAATAATTTTGAATAAAATTAGCATAAATTGTTCAAAATCAAATAAAAGTGAGCATTATTTTTCAACAATGCTCACCGATTACTCACAAAAGACAATTATTTTTGAGTGAGAATCATTTTTTTGCTTCCAATTGATTGGCCATCTATTACTAATGTGTATAAGTAAATACCTGCCTTAAATTCTCCAGCCTCAATATTAACTTGACCTATACCTCGTCCTTCAAGTGCCAACTCTCGAACCTGTAGCCCATTCATCGTATGAATAAATAGAGTAGCTTGTTTTGCTTTTACTGGGATAAAGTATTTGATAACAGTCTCTTTATAAAATGGATTTGGAAAATTTTGATATAATTTTGGTTCATTATCTTGTTCCAATTCAAGTGAATTATTTCCAAAGCGAGCCGCTTGACTTGTAGCTAGTGATGATTGTGCTAACTCTAATTTAATAGCCTCTATGGCCTCAGATTGCTGTTGAATCAATTCTTGTTGCTGTTCGATCATAGCCTGCTGTTCTTTCATGCCTTCTACCAGCAACGGAATAATACCTTGATATTGCACGGCATAATGTCCTGTATGGTCTTTTCTAACTAGTTCTGGCATTACTTCTAATAGTTCTTGAGCCATAAACCCAAGCTTTTTTCCATTTGTAAAATGCTTTTCTTCAAAACCATTTGTTCTAAATTCAAAGCTTGTCCCACGCATTGCTTTTATTTTTTCTAATGGTTTTTCAAGTGTTTTAATATTTTTTTTGAAACGTTTATCCGAGCTGGACCAAATCTCGGTTGCGTAGGCATCACCATTGACGTATAACTCGTATTGACCCGTATTTTGCACACCAATTCCAACTTTTTTATCTGTATGAACGGTATCAACATTTAGCTGCCACGCTTCAAAAACAATACTATCTAACTCTTTGATTGCTGCAAGTGCGACCCCGGCCGGATCTGTAGTGGCAACAGTAGTGTCATTACCAATATTAAATAAGCTAGAAAAATCACTCGATATTGGGCCAATATGTCGATCGTTATGCCCTATATAACGCCAGCTAGTTATATTCAATTCTCGAAGTGAATCGAGTATATTGTAAAGAACTTGATGATCTTCCTTAGAATCACCATCTGAATTATTTACCCAAACACCTCCCTCAGCAAGCCTAGCACGAGTGATGGAATTTGGAAATTCAATAATACTACTGGGATGGTTAGGTGGGGTTCCAAATCCCCAATGCTTATCTTCCTTATCGCCAATTATGAGGGTTTTTGTATTCGGTTTCTGAAGCACAGTGTCTCCGTTAATTTTGTAGACTTGACCTAAGGTTGAACTCCAAAAGCCAAGCAAAAATAATAGGCTAAATAATGATTTAAAGCTAATAAGTTTATTTAGCCTACGGATAAATATGATTGTATTATATATTGATTTCATTTTATTATTGTCTTAAGTGAAAAAAATTTACTTGAATACATTTAACAAAACAGCAACAACTACAACATGGGCTATGACATATTGTAGTTATTGCCGTTCACAATTTTTATCTTATTTGTTATTCATTTTTAATGATCGTTTTTTGAATAAGATGATCACCTAATTGCAGGTTACAACTGTATAAACCTGCTCGTAGACCACTTGATTCAATCGTAAAAGTGTGTGTCCCTTTTTCAAATTGAGTAATGTTAGATTGATAGATAGTTTCTCCCATTGCATCACGAATGGTAAGCTGAACCAAAGTTGGTTCCACAAGCCTGTAGCGAAGGTTTAGTTGATCAGTAAATGGATTGGGATAGACTGTAGTCCCTGATTCTAAGAAATCATATTCACTAGCTACTTGTTTTGTCTTCGATACAATAGGATAATCATTGTTCTCCCACATATTAAACTCAAAATTGTCCTCACAAGGTCCGATGTAAGCTCGAAAATAACTTCCATTTTTAGCATGAAAGCTTGGCTGAAGAGATATCTTATAGCCTGCCTTATATTTCACTGTAACCCCTGGCTCAATACTATTTTGATCAACACCATAAATGTTTTTTGAAGCTTGAAAATTTTTATCTACATCGATAAGATAATCAATGGTTTGGTTCGGCATACAAAGTAATTGTTCCACACAACTCTCTAAATCCCATGCTTTTGCAGCTAACCACTCATAATCTACAAAAGGATTTCTATTTCCTTGATAAATTTCAATTTGGTCATTGCGAGTAGCTTCTTTTTCGTCTACAGGGTCTTGCAAGTGCCATTTACACAGTGTTTCAAGGTCAACCACAATATCATTAATACCTTTGATTACGTTGTTGTTATCCTCATACATAGTATAAAAGTAAAAGATAGCTCGCGCTACATCTCCTTTATGGTCTTCACGTGGTTCAAATCGTTGGACACCATTACTTGTACGTTCGCTGTAAAAAGTAATAATATTAGGCGCAGGTTGATCAGGTTCTTCTATGAAATGATAGATTCCATTCTCATTGCCATGCCATTTTTTTACAATTTCATCGTTTATATCATCAAACGGATGATTACTCCTGGACGAATTAGGCGATTGGTGTGTTGGAAAAAGATGGTGGATGTCTGACCTCATGGGTTCTTTACTATCAAAAAAACTCTGAGGTACCGTGTGCTCACAGTTTACTGGTGCTGGGTTAGTCCCGGTATTTCCATTTGCCCAATATTGCTTATGTCCGCTGTACACACAAGTAAGGCTATCATCATGATTATCGATATAAGCGTACATCATTGCCCTGGCACCATTGGCACCATTATATCCCAAAGTTTGGTGCTGGCCATCATACCAGTTTTCTCTCAACCACTTACGCATATCTTCGCCTGTAAGATTGTTTGGTGGCATGGGGCCAAGTGCCAGCACTCCTGTCTGAATTATGAAGCTCAAGAGCATAAAAGTAAATAGCTCCTTGAATCGGGTAGTATGGTTTATTATATAATTCATAATTAAAAATTTACATTCAAATTGAATTTTTTGAATATTTTTTGCTAATTTTATTCAAAATAAACTAAAAATATGCTTCGTTATTGACTGGCTAATATTTTTGCCTGCGTTTCTTTAAGCACGTCATTTTCCTTTTTTAGCTCAATTACATATAAAGTAAGCTCTTCAATTTTGTGTAAAAGTAGCGCATCCATCTGCCCCAAATTGATCCCATTTTCCTTAACTTCTTGCTCAGAAGGTATACCAGGAAGGTGTTTATTTTCTTGAACATACTCTTCTACGGAAGCCAAAGAAGCCAATTCATAGTCATTTTGGAAGACAAAGTCGGGCCATTCTTCGGAAAGTTGAACCTCAATTTCCTCAGCAATTACTTTACCGTCGATAGCTAGTTTGTAACCCGCAGGAATATATGAAGTGGCAATACCTGTTCGGCCATCTTTGAGTACTGTAATGGCGTTTTTTCGGTCATCATCCCCACTTCCAATCCCTATCTCAAAAAGCGGATCAACTGCAACCCATTGTGTTGGATTGCCACCACCTTCATTAAATCTTCCAAGGGCTAAAGACGCATATGCTTCGGCTTTTGTTTGGTTCCCCATTGCAGTAGATGCAGTACCACTAGCAATAGTTGTGTGTCCTATTGATGTAGAGCCTAATCCAATCGCCTTTGTTTGATGCCCCATTGCAGTAGATGCTGAACCACTCGCAGTGGTAATATAACCTAAGGCCGTGGAGCTATATCCTTCTGCTTTTGTTTCGAAACCCATGGCTGTCGATCTATTACCACTGGCTTTTGTATACCAACCAGTTGCAAAATCTGCATTACCTGTTGCTTGAGCACTTACTCCTATAGCAGTAGCGTACTGTCCTGAGGCTTTTGTGTAAGAACCCATAGCTGTAGATCGTTCACCAATTGCTTGACTTCCCTTACCCATAGCAGTAGCATATTGTCCTTCTGCTATCGTATTATCCCCCATGGCAGTTGAACGCTCACCACTAGCTACAGTTTTAGCACCCATGGCCATTGACTTATCGCCACTTGCCACTGTATACCAACCCAACGCGGTCGATTGATTTCCACTTGCCTTTGTAATATAGCCCATGGCAGTGGATGCATACTGTTCTGCTTTGGTATGATACCCAAGTGCAGTAGCCTTATCACCACTTGCAACAGTGTACCAACCGGATGCCAAAGAGGTTTCACCTGTAGCTTGGGCTCCTACTCCCATGGCAATTGCATATTCTCCTTCTGCATTGGCTTTCCAACCCATTGCAGTAGCATAGATACCTACAGCAGTTGAATTAGCTCCCATAGCTGTAGAGGCTGATCCGCTAGCTATGGTATTGCTTCCCATAGAGGTGGCTTTACTTCCGCTAGCAGTAGTTTGGTAACCCATGGCTGTAGAAGCATATTGCTCTGCTTTGGTGTGATATCCAAGCGCAGTGGCCTTATCACCACTTGCAAATGACCACCAACCCATAGCAAATGAAGTCTCTCCTGTTGCTCTTGTACCAGCCCCTAAAGCAACGGAATATTGACCAATAAACTCATCGTCCCACTGTGTGGTAGAGATCATCCCTGCTCGGAGCGCTGCTTTGGCGGGAATCCACATCATTCGAGTACCACCTCCAGAAATAGGTGTTTCCCCACTAGTTCCATTTAAAAGTAATCCCCCATTGATTTGGAGCTTGGATTTGGGATTTGTAGTATTAATACCTATATTTCCTGGGTTTGTATTGTAGATATGATCACCATTTTCTGCCCACTGAGCCCATAGATTTGTGCTCAAAATAAAGGCGCAATAAATAATACTGCTTTTTATTAAAAAGTCCATAATGTATATGTTTAAGTTTGAAAAATCTATTTACTCTTGAGAAATATATTTTCTCTTTCTAAAGCTTCAATTCTTTTGTTTTGGGTAATCAGATGTAGGGTTAATTCCTCAATTTTCTGCAAGAGTAGTGCATCCATCTGCCCTAAATTGATCCCATTTTCCCTAACTTCTTGCTCAGAAGGTATACCAGGAAGGTGCCTGTTTTCTTGAACAAACTCCTCTACTGAAGCCAAAGAAGCCAGTTCATAATCGTTTTGGAAGACAAAATCAGGCCAGTCTTCAGAGATTTGAACCTCTATTTCTTCAACAATCACTTTACCATCAATAGCCAGTTTATATCCTTCTGGAATATATGAAGTGGCAATACCCATTCGGCCATCTTTTAGTACAGTTATGGCGTTTTTTCGATTATTTTCACCACTTCCAATACCAATTTCGAAGAGTGGGTCTGCCGAAATCCATTGTGTTGGATTTCCTCCGCCCTCATTAAATCTTCCTAACGCTAAAGATGAGAAAGCATCAGCAGTTGTCCTGCTTCCTAATGCGGTAGAAATTGCTCCGTTTGCACTAGTATAGGCTCCTGCAGCGGTAGAATAATCACCATCAGCCTCAGTATACCAACCCATTGCTGTCGATTGAGCTCCAATAGCTTTTGTTCTGTAACCCATGGCAGTTGAGGCATAATTTTCTGCCCGAGTATCATATCCCATTGCAATAGATGCTATACCATTGGCTTCTGTATGGACGCCAAGTGCTGTTGATACCTCATTACTTGCAGTTGTGTGAGCTCCCAACGCAGTAGCATATTCACCACTTGCTAATGTAAAATACCCCATTGCTGTTGACTTATCTCCACTTGCAATCGTCTTTCTACCTGTTGCAAAGGATGTTTTTCCACTTGCCATGGCCGAATTACCAAATGCAATAGAATATTCCCCAATATTGATATCGTTCCACTCATTTGATGAAGCTCTACCGGCTCTAAAGGCTCCTTTAGCAGGGATCCACATTAGCCTTTCTCCTTCTCCTGAAACTGGAGTTATACCTTCTGCCCCACCTTTTAATAGTAAACTACCGTTCACTTGTAGTTTAGCTTGTGGATTCATTAAACCGATACCTACATTTCCTGTATTGGTATTGAAGATGGCCTGACCGTTCTCTGCCCATTGTGCCCGTAAGTTTTGGTAAAATATGAGGGCAACACAAAAAATTATGAATTGCATACTTTTTATTTTCATAATATTATAATTTGATTGTGTACATTTAAAAAAATAATTAATGAATATAATTAGCTAAAAACGTTAAAATTTATTTCAATATTGAATGTAATTAGCTAAAATAATTTAATAAAAGAGCAAATACCTTCTTTAAAATTGGTTTTATTGGTATTATTGCTTTACTTCCTGTTATATAGACTCATAAGATGAGTTTTCTTCCCGCCTAAAAAATAGTTTTTAATTAACAGGGAAAAATGGTGGTTTTGTGAGTCTTAGTAATAGATGTTTAAATGAATAAAAATTTTCATCATAATACCCTTAAAAAAACTTTGTGGGAAAATTATCTCTGTGGAGATAAAAACGCCTTCGGAGAGTTGTATTATGTTTTCTTTAAGAAATTAACTATGTATTGCCTTGGCAGATTAAAAGACATAACTTTAGCAGAAAATGCCACTTCAGAGGCACTTGAAAAATTATTTCGAAATACAAAGCCAGAAGAAATACGGGATGTTGAGGTGTGGTTGTATACTGTGGCAAGAAATATCTGTAATACCTATTGGAGTAAAAAAAATAGACAGGAGGCCATTTTAACTACGAGATCATACATTTTCGAACAAAATCGCTCTCCTACAATTGAAGATAAGCTATCCTATGAAGATAAAGATAGGATTATGATGACGGTATTAAATGAACAAGAATATGAGATTTGGGAATTACATCAACAGGGATATAATAATATAGAAATTGGCAATAAGCTAGCTTTAAGCGAGAAAAGAATTGCTAATGTCAAATCCAAAGTGAGAACAAAACTTAGAAAGGTATTTAAAACGTGTAGCTAAAATTATTCTTAACAAACAGAATAATGCTTAAATAAAAATGAAAATTAAGAGAACTGAACATCATAATGATTTAAGTTTTGAGTTGATCCTTGACTATGTTGAAGGGCTTTTGAGTGAAAGTAATGCGGAAATTATTAAGGCAAGAATAAACGAATCTGAAGAATATTGGTATATCTTAGAAGGAGTAAAATACTATTATGAGCACATAAGTAATGATCGGGATGAACTAGAAAAATACATGGCACAATTATGGGGTAACTTGGAAAAAACACCGGAGGCACCAACTCCAAAACTAAAATCTTTAAAAATTGGGAAATATTGGATGATAGCTGCAACGGTAAGTATTTTTATTGTAAGTATGGTACTAATCATTCACCAAAAAATGAAGCCTCTAACAAATCATAAAATAGTCGAAAATTACTTAGAGATTTATGAGGCCCCAGTTATTGAACGCGGTATGGATGGTAATAATATAACTGAATTGTGGAACAAAGCTATAATCGCATACAAAAACAGCGAATTTTTAGTTGCCCAAAAGATATTTGAGAAAATAGAGCAGTCTGATGAAAGAAATTATACCTCTAAATTTTATTTAGCCCTTTGCTATTTATACCAAAATAAACCATTAATGGCCATCCCATTGTTTGAAAAACTTCAAACTTCTCCAACTAGATATCGTCAACAAGCATTGTGGTACCTGAGTTTGAGCCATATTAAAAATCGTAATTATGAACAAGCCAAAAGATTACTGCAAATAATTATTACAAACCGGAATCATTATCAACATGACAAGGCTAACAATTTGATTAATGAGTTATAAATGACGTTTTTATCCATAAACTCATCGAACCCTAAAAACCACTGGAATTACCTGCTGTATTTTCACAGTTTTACCATTATTTTCCCCAGGCGTCCATTTTCCCGCATGCATTACGGCTCTGATTGCTTCCTCGTCACATCCATGTCCGAGTCCTTTACCAGTTATTACTTGGGGGTAAGTAATGTTTCCTTGCGCATCAATTATGGTTCTTACTAGCACAGTGCCTTGAATCCTACGTTTTAATGCTTCTTCAGGATAAATAATGTTTTCGGTAATCGAATTTAGGTATTTTTGCATGCCTCCTGGTGGTTGAGGCATTTTATCCGCTCTTATCAGAACATCTTCAGGTAACTCATAAATTATTGTATCTTGCTTCTTACTTATTTCTTTTTCCCCATTGCCTTTATTCACTTCAAGAATCCATAAATCTTTTATATAAAGTCTAATAAATAATTACGAATAAAAGTATTATATTTCCCTCAAAAAAGATGAGCAGAAAACAACTAACAGTTGAGGGTTATAGTAGCA
>JAUIFR010000168.1 GCA_030430325.1 Bacteroidia bacterium
ATAATCCTACAATCATTAATTTAAATTCTTTCTCATAATACTTTGCCATAATGTCCAAATTTAACCTTTTTTCGGACTCTTCTATTTGTAACAGCTAAGGTAGCATATCCAGGTAGTGTAGTATCTGTTTTAAAAATTGAAGGAGACAATACCTTGACCAATCTGGCAAGTGAAATAGACAATAAAACAGTGCACTGTAAGGCTAGTCCAGGAGAATATTTGGTCTCAGTATGGGGTGGTTATAAAGCTCCTGAAACGGTGATTAACTGCTATAATTTACAATTAGAAATCAGTGAAGATAATAAAGGAAAAGGCTGTGATGATGTACACGAACCCAATAATGAATGGCAGCAAGCAAGCAACATTGAAATTGATGAGGTGGTTAATGGGACGATAAGTTCATTTTATGATGGGGATTTTTATCGGTTTGTAGTGCCTGGGCAACCATTTATGCCTAAAAAAGATGTTGCCATTCACTTTCTTAACGAATATTCGCTAGGTAGTGTAGTTTCGCTTATAAAAATGGATAATGAAAATAATCCCGTCATATTAGCCAATGAAATTGCAAATCAAACCGTAAACTATCAAGTAAGCCCAGGCGAATATTTTGTGTGGGTTTGGGGTGGTTATAAATATCCGGAGACATTTATCAATTGTTACAAATTACAGGTAAAAGTATATGGTGGAGGCGAAAAAGGCTCAGGGGTAATTTCTTCGAATTCTATTTTTGATGGAACATTACTTTCAGAACAGGTCAAGGTATACCCCATGCAAGTAAAAAATGATGTAAATGTTGACTTAATATCTTTGGGTGCACCATTTGCTATTTCCATTTATGACTTGCAGGGCAATCTATTGCATAAAAGCGTGAGGTATGAGAAAAAAATGGGTATGACATCATTTAATATCCCATTTAGACTACAAAATGGCAATTACATTCTGAGGTTAGAAGATGGTTATCAAAAGATTGAAAAAAGACTTTTAGTTAGAAATTAGATGGGCTTTTGAGATTTTTATTATTATAAAATACATGATTATCCGTAATTATACCAATAATTAGATCAATGGATAATATTAGAAAGATACAATTCGGATTAGACTACCTTCGGCTCTCGTCTCGCTTGTCATCCTTTTCGCGATTGTATTTTTCTAATATTTGTCAAGCACCAAAATTAGTCCAATTCTAGACAGCTTTCGTATTGGGGTTTTCGTAAAGTATTGAATAAATTCAATCCAGCAAATAGACTTTCCCTTCCTCAGCCAGCTCACAATTCTCAAAATACTCTTGTGCTTCAATCAAAAATGATCCCAACTCCTTGTATCTTGATGAAAAGTGCCCAATGATAAGTTTATTCGCCTTTGCCAGTGTGGCAATTTTGGCTGCATCATGTGCAGTGCTGTGTTTGGTTTGAGCTGCTCGCTCAGCGTGCTCCTGCAAAAATGTGGCTTCGTGGTACAAAAGATCTACCCCTTGAATGGCATCTAGAATAGCTTCGCTGTAACAGGTGTCCGAGCAGTAAGCATAGCTTTTGCTCTTTTCAAGAGGGTATGTTAAGCTTTCATTTTTAATGAGTTGGCCACTTGTATCTTGAATATCTTCCCCTTTAGTAAGGGCTTTGAGCTGATCAGGGCTCAGGTTCATTGGGAGTTTTTCTTTTTTAAGTTTTCGTTTAGAATATACCTCATCAACACGGAATCCCATGCAGGGAATACGATGGTCAAGCGGGAAGTTACGAATCATTAAAGCATCCTTTTCTACTAATACTTGCGATTCAAATGTATTGATTTCGTGAACTTCAAATTCGAAGTTCAGTGTAGAGTTAGCCACATTTAATTGCGCTTCGATGATGTCTTTTAAACCAAATGGAGCAAAAATGTGTAGGTACTTGCTGCGTTGATTCAAGCTCATTGTAAATAATAGCCCCATTAGCCCTAGGTAGTGGTCCCCATGTAGGTGGCTAATTAGTATATAATCAATTTTTTGGATACTGACTTTGTGCCGTAGCAGCTGGTATTGCGTACCATCCCCACAGTCAATAAGGATATGGTATTTGCCAACCTGCATATATTGAGCGCTTTGATGCCTGCCATAAGCAGGGGTAGCAGCGCTTATTCCGAATATTTGAAGCTGAAGTGACAAGGGTTAGCTATGCGTCATTCTCACTTTTAAGTTCTCCTTCAATCTCGTGCATAAATACAGCATCTACGGCTTCTTCAACGGTCGGTAAGATGTTTAGTACTTTTTCGAGTTGAGATATACGAATGAGTTTCATGGTATGCTCCGGTACAGATACCAATATCATAAGCCCACCATCTTCTCTAAAAGCTCTATTACCAGTAAGTATGGCGCTAAGCCCCGAAGAATCTGTATAATTTACCTGAGAGAGATCTAATATAACGTTCCGAATGCCTTCCGCATGCAAGGTTACGAACTCTGACTTTAATGAAGAGGCGATGGAAGCATCCAATTTATCTTCTCCTAACTTTAATACGGTGTATTTTTCTTCTTTTTCAATTGTATATTTCATAATTTGGGGAGGGTATATCCATTAAATTTCTCATTTACAATACAAAAATAATCAAAAAAAACAATATTTGGAAGTAAATTAACCCGCATTATTCTTGAGTGTGAGAATTCGTTATGAGCTTACCATTAAAATAAGTTTCTTCTTTAATGATGTTACCTTGATCATCGTAGTAGATCCAATTACCTACTTTTTTGTTGCCCGCGTATTCCCCTCTAATTTTGAGGCTAGTATTTTCATGCCATACGCTATACTTGCCGTGCTTTTTGCCAAGGGAATACTCCTGTTCTGTCTTAGGTGAGCCATCTTCAAAATATTCTTTACTAATGGAAACAATCAAATTACCTTTATACGTCTTCTCCGATTGAATACTCCCATTTGTATAATAAATTTTTTGTAACCCATTTAAACTACCCTCTTCATAGTACTCCTCTTTTTGGAGCTGGCCACTTTTATAATAAAAACGCCAGCGATCTGCAGGTAAATTGTTTTTATACGTTTTCTCTTCCTTCATTTGTCCATTATCAAAATAAGTGGTTACCTTTTTATCTTTTTCTTCATTGGCAAAATTTGCTTTTTCTTTGATTTGTCCATTTTTATACCAATAGGTATTTTCTCCAATATGTAAGCCATTCGTATAATTTAACTCATGTTTCTTTTCTCCATTATCGTGGTAGGCCGTGTTTTTACCGTGGAGTTTGCCTGCTTTAAAATACCCATCCAAAATGAGTTGACCTGTAGAGGCATATTGCTTGAAGTGCCCATCATTAACACCATTCATCACCTCAATCTCCTTTTCTAACTGCCCATTTGGGTAAAATGTCTTCGAAGGTCCGCTTAGCACACCATTTTTCAGTTGAGCTTCGGTCTTTAAGCCTCCACCTTTGTAGTAGGTTCTCGCTATGCCGTTGGGTTTACCGTTTTCATAAGGTGTTTCTTCTTGTAAATTGCCATTATCGTAATAGGCTTTTACAATACCATCAGGCTTACCATTTTTAAAGTTGGTTTCGCTTTTGATGGAGCCATTTTCGTAGTATACCATTAAGTTACCTACAATGGTATCTTGAGCAAACAAACCTTGCTGGATGATCTGTCCCGAATGATCATAAACGGTCACTTTTCCATCTTTTTTTCCATTCATGTAGTTCAGTTCACGCATCATTTGTCCATCAGGATAATACTCTAAGAACGAGCCCGTTTTCTTCCCATTTTTAAATGACCCCTTGGCAGCCAAAGCACCATTTTCATGGAATTTTTGAAAGTCTCCGTCCATCGTTTCAGTACCAGTAAGTACGTGATAGGTGGCATTAACCTTCGTTTTGGCAGAGTCATAATACGTGGTGACCTGCTCATGCTGGGCCCACAAATAGAATGGAAGCACTCCAATTATTAATCCTAAAATTTTAAATTTATTCATGCAATGAGATTTATTTGGTAACGTGAAAAGGCTTAAAATATTTTGGTTGGAAAGCGAATTAATCAAATTTTGCCGATTATATTCAAAATAAATTTGAAAATTCAATAAATTATGCAAAATTTGTTGAAATCAAATCAATCCCTTTTTATTCGATTTAGTTCTAATGCTTTAAATGCAAATGCATGCTTTTCATCTTGCGATTGTTCAAATAATACCGTTGATTTCCACTCATTATCATCGATTTCAGGAAAATAAGTATCACCTTCTACAGAAGCATCAACCATTGTTAAATATAACTTATCAGCAACTATTATTGCTTCATTATATATTTCTCCACCACCAGCTATGAAAGCTTCTGTCTCACCGTCCTGTAATGCCATTTTTAGGGCTTGATTGAGGCTGCTCGCAACGAGGCAATTTTCTGCTTCGTAATAAAGTTTGCGTGTGATAATGATGGTCTTACGGTTTGGTAGTGGCTTGCCAATACTTTCAAATGTTTTTCGCCCCATAATCAAGCAATGACCCGAAGTGAGTTTTTTGAAATGTTTGAGATCATTGGGCAAATGCCAAGGTAATTCACCCTGCTTACCGATTACATTCTCATTCGAAATAGCGACTATAATTGAAATAATCATGGCAATATTAGTTGATGGTTTCGTGTTCGGTCTTTTTGGCAGTTTTAATGGCAAGTTCCTGGGCCATTTTTTCAGCTATACCCTTAAATGCACTTGCAATTTCAGGATTCTTCAAAGTAGCCGGATATCCTTTATCTCCACTATCTCGAATGATTTCTTGAATGGGGATTTCGCCCAAAAATGGTATCTCAGAATTTGATGCAAGTTGTTTCCCCCCATTTTGCCCAAAAATATAGTACTTTTTTTCAGGGAGTTCAGGTGGAGTAAAATAGGACATATTTTCAACAAGGCCCAATAGCGGTATATTAATTTGTGCTTGCCTAAACATGGCGATCCCCTTTTGTGCATCTGCAAGCGCTACTTTTTGAGGGGTTGTTACAATTACTGCTCCAGCAACGGGTACGGCTTGTACCAAAGTAAGATGAATGTCACTCGTGCCGGGAGGCAAGTCAACTAGCAAATAATCAAGCTCTCCCCATGCCACGTCGTTTATGAATTGCCTTAAAGCCGAGCTCGCCATCGGCCCACGCCAGATCACAGCCTGGTCTGGAGGTGTCAGAAACCCAATCGAAATAAGCTGTATCCCATATTGTGTAATTGGAATGATTTTTCCCTTATCAGAACTTTCATCCATACTAGGGCGCTCAAATTCACAATTAAACATAATTGGAATGGATGGCCCAAAAATATCAGCATCAATAATACCAACTTTTGCCCCTGTTTGTGCTAAAGCTATCGCCAAGTTAGCCGTCACTGTTGATTTTCCGACTCCTCCTTTGCCTGAAGCAATCGCAATGATGTTTTTGATGTGGCTAAGCTTGCTTTGCTGATGTCCCTGCACTACACGAGCTCCCATTTTAATAGCAATTTCGTAATCTTGGCCCACTGCTTTTTCAATTGCTTGGATGCAATCATTTTTGATTTTTTCCTTAAGCGGACAAGCTGGAGTGGTGAGCTCTACCTCAAAATAGATATGTTGTTGATTGATTTTCAGGTCTTTGATCATGCCGAGTTCTACTAGGCTTTGTTTCAAATCAGGGTCATCTACCGTATTGAGCGCTTGAATAACTTTCTTTTCAATATCCATCACGAATGCCAAATATTCCAACTAAATTCTGCTTGCAAATGTAGCATTTCTAATCCATTTTTTATCTGTGCACCTCGTTTTTTTCCAAATTTTAAAAACGTAGTCTCGCTGGGGTTATAAATTAAATCATATAAATAATGCTGTGTAGTTAACCCCTCATAATTAATGGGTGGTGCATCTTCAATATTTGGAAAAGTACCCAGCGGAGTGGTGTTTACGATAAGATTATTTTGGTCAATCTGATTATTCGCTTGTTCATAGCTTATTCCAATGTTATTTTGCCGTGAAACGATCTCAAAAGGTATTTTTGCCTCTTGAAGTGCCACTTGAATAGCTTTGGAGGCACCTCCTGAGCCCAAAATGAGTGCTTTATGGGGCCAGACTTGTGGTATCCATTTCAATAAGCTGTTTTTAAAAGCTAAGTAATCGGTATTAAAGCCAATTTTTTGACCATTTTTGAATTGGATGACATTAACTGCACCTACTTTTTGAGCGCTTATATCCAATTTATCCAAATAGGTAATAACACTTTCTTTGTACGGAATCGTCACATTCAGCCCGATCAGATTTTTATTTAATATGAACGCTACCTGACTGATTTCATCAATCTCAAAGTTGTGATATGAATGCCCCGAAAGATTTTGCTCGTAAAACTTTGCTTCAAAGTAGTTTTTTGAAAAAGAATGGGTGAGTTTTTTACCAATGAGACCAAATATTTTCATTAAAAATGATTTGTATTATGAATTTGACATGCTATTTTAATAAAAATTCAATAAACATGAAGCATTCTTGGCCGTTAGTGATGAAACAAAAAAGCTGGATTATGGGCTTAAGCCTATTTTTGGCTTGCACTAATTGCTTTCAAACTGTTGGCCAAGTGAGTATGAATGTCCAAAAAAATAAGAAAAACTTAATTAATAATAATTATTTAGAATCATACGCCGACTTATTGACTTTACGAGCCTATGGCATCAGCAAATACAATAGCTTCACCATTAATGATGAGCCTTCAGGTACAAGTATTGAGTATAAGCCAAATGCTAAGTTTAATATAGTTTTTGGCTTTAATTATAAGTGGATAGGGCTCAATTTTGCATTTAATTTTCCATTTATTAATGATGATAATGAAAAATATGGGGAAACGAAGCGCTTTGATGCGCAATTAAACTCTTATGGTAGAAAAATAGGCTTTGATATCTGGTTGCAATCTTATGATGGTTATTACATTGATAAGCCTCAATCGTTTATCAAAGACTGGAATGATTCCTTACCTTATCCCATCAGGCAAGATGTAAGAACAGTTTCTTTAGGAGCAAAAGGTTATTATGTTTTTAAGCATAAAAAATTTAGTTACCGCGCATCATTTATTCAAAACGAATGGCAAAAAAAGAGTGCGGGGTCATTTCTAGTTGGTGGATTTTTCTCACTTTACGCCATTCAAGGAGATTCGAGCTTGGTGCCTCATGCACTTAAAGACACCTTTAGCTTAGCATCAAATATTGTCCTTGCAAATATGTACAATTTTGGGATTGCTGGGGGCTACGCTCATACGTTTGTTTTAAAACAGCACTTTTTCTTAACTTTGTCTCTTGTGCCGGGCATTTCTTTTCAATCCATCCGTACGATTGCCGAAAATACAGATTACAATAATAAAATGAATGCACCTGGTGTGCTTTTGCAGTTTAGAGGGGCCGTAGGATATAATAGCGAAAGACTTTTTGGAGGGCTATCATTTGTAAATGATGATTTTGCACTGCAAACCTCAGAAAGCGCGAGTTTAACTTATAGGTTAGGCAACTTTAGGCTCTTCACGGGCTACCGATTCGTCGTTGCTAAGAAAAACAAGAAGAAAAAATAGTCAATTACATTTTCAAATAGAGTTCACGGGCTTTTTCTGGAGTCATTTTGGTCTTCCAATCTGGGCCTAGAGCATGGTACCACATAAAGTCCAAATCAAGCGCAGTTTTGATCATTTTTTCCATTTGCTCATCAGACAGGTTAGCATTTTTAACTACATTCGTTGGTAAATGAATGTTTTGTTTCTGTAACATTTCATGGAAGCGCGTAACACCTTTAGGGTAATATTCCTTTAGTTGATTAAAAACGAGGCAATTTGCCAAGCCATGATGAGTGTGGAGTACATAACTCAACCCATAAGATAAAGCATGGCAAACACCAACCATAGAATAAGTCAAACTGAGCCCACCAAAATAGGAGGCTACCATGAGCTTTTCGTCAGCAATTTTACGGTCAATATCATCTAGAAAGACCTCTCTGCACAAATCCAGCGATTTTTCGGCATACCCAATGCTAAACTCATTCTTAAGGCTGCCATTAAGTGCTTCAATATTATGGATATAACAATCCATGGCAGTATAAAAACGCTGCGGATTGGGTACATTTTCAATTAAATCGGGGTCAAGAATTAATTGATCGGGCACTGTAAAATCACATTTTATGCCTAATTTTTTGTCAGGACCAGTCAAAACTGCTGTCATGGATACTTCCGCTCCTGTACCCGAGATTGTTGGCACAACCACGCAATACACCCCTTGGTTTTGAATGAGATCTAAACCTTGAAAATCCTTAGATTCACCTTTATTGGTAAGCATGAGCGAAACAGCTTTGGCATAATCCATAACACTTCCGCCACCGATACCAACAACCACTGAAGGCATGCGCTCTACACTTAATATCTCTCTTGTAAAAGCATCTGTTTGCAAGGTCGTAGGCTCATCTTCTACATTTACCCAAATTACCTTATCCTGCCATTTGGAGGGTATGCGCTGCGTAAGAGGCTCGTCTTCAAAAAACTCATCTACCAAAAATACCACGTAATCTTCACTGGTTTTACGGTGTGGGGCCAAAATGGCATCTAATTTATTAAAACTACC
>JAUIFR010000169.1 GCA_030430325.1 Bacteroidia bacterium
CTCATATTCGGGCAGGTGAAATTACGGCAACTCGTCAAAATAATCAAGGCCTCACATTTAACTTTACCATAACTGCTTATACAGATACGGAGTCCGATGTGCAATTTGGAGATGGTTTTATCGATTTTGATGACGGACAAGAGCCATTTAAATTAGATGATATTGCTATTGATAAAACAAAAGTGATTATTGATGGAGCCAATAATGTAGCAATCAATATTTTTAAAGTTCAATATACTTTCAGTAGCCCTCGTGCTTATACCATCAGGTATCAAGAGCCCAATCGAAATGAAAACGTAGTCAACATGATTGGTTCAGTAGACACACCCTTCTATGTTGAAACTCAAATTGTGATTGATCCATTTTTAGGATTTAATAACACGCCTGTATTACTAACTCCGCCCATTGACATGGCAGCTACAGGAGCCATTTACATTCACAATCCATCTGCTTTTGATGTAGATGGTGATAGCTTATCGTACAAAATTGTAATTAACAAGCAAGACTTTGGGATTGAGGTTAATGGGTATAAATTTCCAAATGATCCGACGTTTAATGGACAAACGGAAGATGGTGATGGGCCTGCTACTTATACTTTGGACCCACAAATGGGTAATTTAGTTTGGAATTCTCCAGGCCAGCAAGGGGAGTATAATGTAGCCTTTATTGTTGAAGAATGGCGGCAAATAGAAGGCCAATGGTTCCGACTAGGCTATGTAACACGCGACATGCAAATTGTAGTGGAAGATACTGATAATGAGCGTCCTGAGTTAGAAATACCGAATGATACATGCATAGTTGCCGGTACATTATTACAAGAATTTATTTTTGGAGATGACCCAGATGAGGATAAGGTTAAGCTTGAAAGTTACAGTGGTGTTTACGAACTGCTAAGCAACCCAGCAAGCTTTACACCCGATCCGCCTATTTATCAACCTGTAGTAGCTGAGGGGGCATTCTCTTGGCAAACGGATTGTTCTCATATCCGTGAACGCCCTTATGCTGTGCAGTTTAAAGCAGAAGACGATCCACCACTAGGGCCTTCACTCGTAGACTTTAAAACATGGAATATTACTGTAATTGCACCAGCACCTGAAGGGCTGACTGCTCAAGCACAACCTGGCAAACAAGTTCAACTCAACTGGAGTGAATATTCATGCCCAAATGCTTCTACCATGCAAATTTGGAGGAGGGTAGACACATTCGCCTTTGAGATGGATCACTGCCAAATGGGCATACCAGAAAATGCTGGTTATGAGCTTATTGCTGAAGTAGATATCACTACCCTATCATTCTTAGATACAAATGCGGGGGAAGGTCTGGATGCAGGAGCTAATTATTGTTACCGCTTAGTGGCAGTGTTCCCACAGCCTAGTGGTGGGGAAAGTATAGCAAGCGAAGAAGTTTGTGCAATCATGGAGGCTGACGCACCAGTCATTACACATGTTACGGTCGAAAAAACCGATACCGAAAATGGTGAAATTCTAATTGAGTGGCGCAGGCCTTTTGAAGTAGATCCTGTACTTTTTCCGCCACCCTACACCTATACAGTTTTTCGGAGTGAAGGCTTTACAGGTAACCAAGGAGAAATTGAGGTTCTATCAACAGCAGACACAACATTTATAGACAGTAAGCTTAATACGACTGACAAGGCATACCATTACCGTATTGAGTTAATTGATGCCCTTGATACAAAAGTTATTTTTTCAGCATCAGCCTCATCTGTTCGATTAGAGACAACACCATCCGTTGGAACCATTGAGCTGAATTGGAGGGCAGAAGTACCTTGGTCCAACAATACACAGGATTTTCCTTATCACTATATTTATAGGAACCATAGTTCGGGCAATGAGAATGAGTTAATACTAATTGATAGTGTTAATGTGAATGAAGAATCATTTGTATATATTGATGAAGGTCAGTTTAATAACCAACCATTATCCAATAACAATACCTATTGTTATTTTGTAACCACACAAGGTAGCTATGGCAATGAATTGATCGAGGAACCGCTGATTAATTTATCACAAATCCAATGTACCACACCTAATGACTCCATTCCACCTTGTGAGCCCATTGAGTTAACAGTTTCGAACTTAACTTTGGATGATTGCAGAACTTATTTGCTAGATAAACCTTGTGGATTCACCGCATTCGAAAATATTTTAACTTGGGAAGGCCAGGATACAGGCGAATGTGAAGATGACTTAAAACATTACAATATTTATTATTCAAAAACAGGAGAAGATGATTATATTCTGCTAGATCAAGTAAATGATGCTACTTTTACTCATGGTAATTTATCCTCATTGGCCGGATGTTACCGAATCAGTGCTGTGGACCGTTCGGGAAATGAAAGTATACTTACAGAGCCCATTTGCATTGATAACTGCCCTTATTTTGCCCTGCCAAATGTATTTACACCTAATAATGATAATATAAACGATGTTTTCCAAGCCATAACCAACCCCGAATCAGAATGCCCGCGGTTTGTAGAGCGCGTGCAAATTACAATTGTAAATAGGTGGGGATTAGAGGTTTACAATTTTGACTCCAATAGCCAACAAGGCGACGAAAACACCAATAGCATCTTTATAAATTGGGATGGTAAGGGAAAATTTGGACTTGATTTATCAGAAGGCACGTATTATTATAATGCCATAGTTACTTTTGACGTGCTGGATCCCAACCTCAAAGAGCAACAGTTTAATGGTTGGATTCAATTATTGAGATAGTTTTCTCTTTCAAAATTCTACTTTATATCACATTATATACAATTCCTGCAAAAGATTTGATTTTTATAAATAATTGAAAATCATATATTTAAACATTTTTTCAAAAAAAATGAATAATTTTTTATGGATTTAACCTTGCCAAATCATCTAATAAGTAAAAGCAATAAATACAATATAATTTTATTTTAGTTTAGTTTAGTTGGTTTGGGTAAGGTTTGGTCACCTTACCCTTTTTATAATAAAATTAGAAGATTAGCGAGTTCAATTTTCAATGTATTCTGCAAAATTCAATCAATACTTATTAATATTTCAATGAATTTTGCTAATTTCAATTAAAATATAAAACAGCATACCTTTGAAAAAAATTCATAAAGTCCAATTAATTTTCATCCCAAGTAAGAAATTTAGATTTTTTACGCAATAATATTTTTTTAATTTAATATTTATAAGTATATTATACTTTTAATTTAATATTTTTTAAACTAAAAATTCGTAATATGAGATTTCACCCAAATGAATTAGTTATTTTTTATGATCCAACCTCTGAAACGGGCAAAAAAGCAAGAGCCATGGCATACTCATTGACTAAACATGTCAATGAAGTCCAAACTAATAAAAACAGATTATCCACGACAATTTGGAAAGAGCTACTGGGCAAATTACAACTTCGCCCCAAAGACTTACTCAACAGGGCACATCCAGAGTATCAATCCAAGATTGCTGGCAATGCTTTTGATGATGAAGGCTGGCTCAATGTACTATCACAAAATCCAAATTTATTAAAGGCACCTATTGCCCTTAAAAATAAGCGAGCTATTCTCTGTACTCGGCCAAATGATGTACTTAAATTAGCTTAGCATCACATAGGTAATCCAAGCAAAAAAATAGGCTGCTCCAGTCATGTAAATGAGCTGAACGAGTGGCCATTTCCAACTTTTTGTTTCGCGGTATACAATAGCCAATGTACTCATACACTGCATGGCAAATGCATAAAATATAAGCAAGGAAAACCCCAGAGCTGGAGTGTACATAAGTTGGCCTGTTTTTGGTCGTTTTTCATTGGCTAATTTTTGAATGAGCCCCTGCGTGTCATCCTCATCAGCAAGTTTATATATGGTTGAAAGTGTCCCAACAAATACCTCGCGTGCAGCAAAGGAAGTAATAAGCGCCATACCAATTTTCCAGTCAAACCCCAATGGTGCGATGACAGGTTCCATTTTTTTGCCAAGTATACCTGCAAATGATTCTTCGAGCGGAACGGTGTAAGCAGGTTTATTGACTTGGGGTGAGTCACTTGACAATGAACCTGGACCAAATGAAGCCAATACCCACAAAATAACAGAAATAACTAAAATGATACGCCCAGCCTGAAAGGTAAATATTTTTACTTTTTCGAGCATTTCAATACCCACATTTTTCCATTTAGGAATTTGCAAATTTGTCAGTTCCATCACTAACGTACTTGTGCCTTGTTGCTTTAATATCCATTTTAAGATGAGGCTTGCAAGTAAGGCCGCAATTGTTCCAATCACATACATGGCAAATAGGACAAGCCCCTGTAAATTTAACAGCCCAAATACTGATTTATTTGGTACAACTAATGCAATAAGCACCGTATATACGGGCAAACGGGCCGAACAACTCATTAGTGGTGTAACTAATATAGTGATCAATCGCTCCTTGGGGTTAGCAATAGTTCGTGCCGCCATCACCGCCGGAATGGCACAGGCTACACCTGAGATCAAGGGTACAATGCTTCTACCACTTAATCCTACATGCTGAAATAATTTATCCATGAGCACCACTACCCTAGCCATATAACCTGATTCTTCCAAAATGGCTATAAAACCAAATAGTATGGCAATTTGAGGAATGAAAATTAGCACACCATTCAATCCTGGAATTATACCATTAACAAAAGCATCTGTAATAATTGAATTTGGCAAAATTTGTTCAAAAAATTGACTCATCCTGGCAAAACCTTGATCAATCCAGTCCATCGGATAAGCCGCCCATGCGAATATGGCTTGAAAAATAAGCAACAGTAAACTGATAAATATTAGATTCCCCCAAATAGGATGAGTCGTTAATTGATCTAATTTATTTGTGCTAGCTATTTGTTCTTTTTGCACTATAATTCCAGGCAATAGCTCATCCATTTTATGATAAAGTTGCACCGTTACATCCCGCATAATTTGAGCTACATTTACTCGTTCTTCTTCAATGACTCGCTGCAAATAAACACGCTGTTCATTTTTTAGAAAACTTAAGTAAGGGTATTGTAATAAATAATATAATACATTATCACGTTCAACATCCAAATTCTCTTGGACCTTATCAGTAACTTTATTAGGTATAAAATTTTGCGCTTCAATATTTGTTGGAATCCTTTCAATAGGATCTATTAACCGCTCTTTTAACGCATCAATTCCTTCTTCGGTTCTTGCATTTATAAAAATAACTTGCTCATGAAATAAATCTTTAATTGCTTCTTGGTTTATATGATTACCACTCTGCGCAGCTAGATCCATTTTATTGACTACAAACAAAACGGGTAATCCAAGCTTTAAAAGCTGATAGGCTAAAAGTAAGCTTTGTCGAAGCCGGGTAGCATCTAGTAAAACAATTAGTTCGGTTGGTCGAACATGATGATCAGTGTGTAGTAAGGTATTGATTACCACTCCCTCATCAATAGATTTAGCAAATAAACTATAAAGTCCAGGTAAATCCTGTAACTCAAGACGTTCATTATTTGATAAGGTACAATACCCAATTTTTTTATCGACCGTAACGCCAGGGTAGTTTCCTGTTTTTTGTCTTAAATTTGTTAGACAATTAAATAGAGATGACTTGCCCACATTGGGGTTTCCGAGCAATGCAATTTTACGAGTGGAAGCCATAGTTATTGTAGTAAAACATGATGAGCTTCTTTTTTACGAAGTGCCAATTCACGTCCATGAACCAATAAACAAATGGGCTCTCCAAATGGCGCTATACGTGACAATTTGATTTGTTGCCCTGGTAACAGCCCCATTTCAATTAATTTTTGACAACAATATCCTTCTTGGATTTCTGCGATCCTTGCTGTTTCATTTATTTTTAGCTGTGCAGCTGTTTTCAAGATTTATTTAGATTAATTAAAAACAAGCCGAAGGTAGTTTATTTATTAGTGAATTACAATAGCGAGTGAGAATTAATGTATTTAATTTTCTTATTTTAAATCAGTTTAGTCCAAGACAATAATTTTTGTTTATTTATTAGGCAAGGTTTAATTTTTCTAATCTTGTATTTTTTTAATATTTTATCATCTTATTTTTTTGGATTTTTATTGATTTTATTAAATGCGTAAAAATAAGGTTACATTTTTATTACTTTATTTATAGTTTATTTTTTGATTATATTTAGCAAAAATTATTCATTTTACTGAGTTTTACTTTTTGGGAGTTGCCTAGGACATGTCGTTAAGAAATGCTCCTGTGGAGCATTTTAGGCATGGGCCAGCCTGCAGCGTTGGCACAACTGTCTTTCAGGCCGGGCTCCAAAATAGAGCTGCGCTCGCAACCTTCGACTCTCGTCTCGGTTGTGTCCCTTGGACCTAGCTATAAATGGCTGGCATTTTAGACCTACGGTCGGTACCTTCGGCTCTCGCCTCGGTAGTCTAACTCAAATTGTACTTTTCTAATATTTTTATAAGATCATTTTTTACCTATTTCTAGATAATTCTCAAGAAAAATCAATAACTTTCATCCATGTTCGGGAAGCTTCCATTTTTTATATCTTGAATATAATTCTTCACTGCGCCATCTATAACCTGATTAAGGTCGGCATACCTGCGCAAAAACCTCGGATTAAATTCCTTTGTAATGCCCAACATATCGTGTACAACTAGTACTTGCCCGTCAGTGTTTGGCCCTGCACCAATGCCAATCGAGGGTATTTTTATGGCCTGACTTACTTGCCCGGCTAATTTGGCTGGAATTTTTTCCAAAACTACAGCAAAACACCCACAATCTTCCAATAGCTGTGCATCTTCTATTAACTTTTGAGCTTCTTGCTCCTCCTTGGCCCGAACGGTATAGGTTCCAAATTTATAAATAGACTGTGGTGTAAGCCCCAAATGTCCCATTATGGGCACTCCTGCACTCAAAATTCGTGATACGGACTCCTTAATTTCACTACCTCCTTCCATCTTTACGGCATGCGCACCAGATTCCTTCATGATCCGTATGGCAGACCGTAACGCTTCAGACGAATTGCCCTGGTAATAACCAAAAGGAATATCTACTACTACCAAACTGCGTTCAACGGCCCTTACGACAGAAGTAGCATGATAAATCATATGATCCAATGTGATCGGTAAGGTGGTTTCATTACCTGCCATGACATTCGAGGCAGAGTCCCCTACTAAAATCACATCAATTCCCGCTGCATCAATGATTTGCGCCATGGAATAATC
Source organism: Bacteroidia bacterium (assembly GCA_030430325.1). Classification (GTDB taxonomy): domain Bacteria; phylum Bacteroidota; class Bacteroidia; order Cytophagales; family Cyclobacteriaceae; genus JAUIFR01. Next base: position 7,192 of record JAUIFR010000169.1, read on the forward strand.
ATATGCCGTAAGCATGGAGATTTTCTCCCCTCGCTGCTTCATTTCTAGCAACCGGTGCGTAGTTAATTTTTTAAATGGCTTATTTTGCGTTGACATAATAGCTTAACTTAATGTATTAACTGATGCCTTGTAATCGGCTAAACTCCCCCATTGCTGATCTTTTTCTGAAACCAGTGGATCTTTAATACCCCATGCAATACGCAAGGCTGGATCATCCCAACGAAGCCCACTTTCTGCTTCTTTATGGAAATGTTTAGAACATTTATAAGAAAATACAGTGTCCTCCAAACACAAAAACCCATGCGCAAAACCCTCAGGAACCATTAGCATATTCATACGGTCAGCCTCAAGTAGGCACCCATAATGCTGGCCAAAAGTGTTTGATTCAGGACGAATATCCACCACTACATCTAAGGCCTTGCCCCAAACCACTCTTACCAACTTGGCTTGGGCATAAGGTGCATGCTGAAAATGCAAGCCCCGCAATGTTCCCTCGGAAGAATACGATTGATTATCCTGCACAAACTCAAACTCAATACCAAGCTTCTTAAATTTATTTTTACTGTAAGTCTCCAAAAAATAGCCACGGTCATCTTCAAAAATATTGGGGATAATTTCTACAAGCCCTTCAAGGGGTGTTTCTTTTAATTGCATATGCTGTCATAACTTAATTGATCTACAATAATACTAAAATAAAATGAACTAGCGTGCAGAAAATTTATGTAGAATCGTCAAAATCAATGTTAAAATAAATAAATTTAGCTAATAACATTCATTTTATATAAAAAATTTACTTTAACCCGTATTATTCATCACAGTATCGTTATGAAAGCCAAAAGTTCAATAAAATCAAGGGTTTTGGATTTTCAGCATAGCAGCGCTATGGTGGAAATTCAAGTTTTCGTAAATGCTTGATTTTGAAGAAATTTTGGGTTGCAATAGATAAAGTGGTGAATAATGCGGGTTAACTACATATCCAAAAATTTCTCCGTATTCATGCTTAATACAACCAATTTACCCTTATCTTTGCCCGCTTTTAATGGAAAACTTAAAACAAACTTTGACATGAAGGGCCTATTTCATCACTTTGTTCATGATCCCAAGAAAGACATTTTATCTGGACTTACTGTAGCACTTGCCCTAGTGCCAGAGGCAGTGGCCTTTGCATTTGTAGCAGGAGTTGACCCATTAGTTGGTTTGTATGGGGCCTTTATGATGGGGCTTGTCACTTCTTTATTTGGGGGTCGCCCAGGTATGATTTCTGGGGCGACAGGTGCTATGGCCGTTGTCATGGTAAACCTCATTCGAGAAGGCAATGAAGTGGGCCTAAACTTAACTACGCCCATCGAAAACTTAGGTTT
>JAUIFR010000170.1 GCA_030430325.1 Bacteroidia bacterium
CAGAACGAATGTTAAATAAATAGCCGTGGCTCGCTTCGAACCCCATAAGCCTTTTGGGTCAAGTAAGGCTTCCATACCTTTGGGTGAGATTATCCCCAGCTCAATTAAAATGCTTTTTGAAAGTGTTTTTTTAATATTGGCCTGCCAGTAGTCATTTATCCATTTTTGAATAGGAATGGAAAAACCCGCCTTCTGCCGATCTATAATGGCTGGGGGTAGGTGCTCTTTTGCAAATAGCTTAAATAAGTACTTGTCATGGCCATTTTTGTGGATAAATGATGGGGCAAGACCTACTGCAAATTCCACTAACCCTCGGCTTAAAAAGGGATTTCGTGCTTCGATACTATTAAACATGGCAGCGGAGTCTACCTTAACCATAAAGTCTCCAGCTAGCCTGGCATAAAATCCAGCCAGCAGCCTTTGCTGAAAAGGTAATTCAGCTTTTCCGAGTTTTAAGGCACGAATATTTGGATGGACATAGGATGTCATTGCATTCTGATAAAATTCCTCACAGAAAAGTGACTTTAGATAAGGAGCACCAAACAACTGCTCATGACTTAAGTAGGCCTCAAAATTACCAGCAAAGATCAACATTCGCTTGAATTTGGCCCATCGACTATCACCATGCTGAAAACTACGTTGCCCCAAAAACACAGAAAATGGTAAAAAGTATGGTTTAAGTTTGGATAAATACTGCAAATATTGAACGGAACGATAACCTCCAAATAACTCATCACCTCCATCACCTCCTAAAACGACCTTAACGTGCTTATTGATTTCTGCACATACAAATTGAGCAGGAATAATGGAAGAATCAGCAAAAGGTTCGCCCACTTGAGCAATGAGCTCCGGCAAAATGCTTACACAACTAGGGTCTAGTGGGATTTCAATATGCTTGGTTTGAAATTTATCCGCAACCAATTTGGCATAATGTCCTTCATCTCTGTGTGTACCTGGTGCGCGCATAGTAAAAGTAATGGGACGCTGCTGGTGTTGTGTAAGTTGCGCTACAACCATGCTAGAATCTAATCCACCTGATAAAAATGCTCCAACGGGTACATCAGCGATCATTCTGCTGCTAACTGCCTGCTGAAAATGATGCTTGAGCCCATTAAGGGCATCGTCAAGTGATTGAGTCTGGGTAGAGTATTCAAGCTGCCAATATGGTTTAGTTTGAATACCCGTTTCATTTATTTTTAAGTAATGAGCAGGCAATACCTTGTTTACATTTTTAAAAATACTGGTATCTGTAGGTATGTATAAAGTATGAAAATAATCAATTAAAGCCGACTCATTTAGTTTTTTATCAATTGGACAGGTCATTAATGATTGCAGGGTGGAAGAAAAGTACAATATATTATTTATTATAGTATAAAAGAGTGGCTTTTCACCAAAACGGTCCCTGGCCAAATAGGTAGTGTGTGTTTTTTTATCATATAGGCAAAATGCCCACATACCATCACATTTATCAAGAAGCTTATCCATTCCCCAAATTTTATAACCATGAAGTAGTACTTCAGTGTCAGACTCAGTGATAAATTTTGCTCCTAGACTAATTAATTCTTTTCGTAACGCTTGATAATTGTATATTTCCCCATTAAATACAATACAGTGATTTTTATCCTGACTTTCCATGGGTTGATTCGCCTTGGAGCTCAGGTCAATGATTGATAACCTGCTATGACCAAGGCTTGCATGCTGAAATTTAGCCGTTTGTTGAGCATCAGGACCTCTATGAAGTAATTTACTTAACATTTGATCTACTCTGCGATTATCAAGACCCTGCCTTTTTAATGCTATTTCTCCACAAATGCCACACATGACTCACTATTTAATTTTAAGATATCATTTAATGTTGGTAACCAATGTTGCAGGCTATATTGTTGTTCTACTATTTTACGTCCAGACTGCCCCATCCGAAAGGCAAGATGAGAATCTGATTTAAGTTTTTTGATCGCATTTGTCCATTCAGCTTTGGTTTGTGCATGAAAACCATTTATACCATCTTGAATAATTTGCTGATTAACGCCTATGGGTGAGCCAATTACTGGGAGTGCATTCCCCATATATTGCAAAAGCTTAAACCCACATTTACCTCTTTGAAAAGCCGTATCTTCTAGGGGCATGATTCCGATATGAAAATGTTGATGAAGCGCTCCTTCTATTTTACGATACCAAGGTATAAACTCAAAAGATAAATTCGAAGGTGAGTTGTCGGGTATTTTAGAGCTGATTAGTTTGAATTGAAAGCCTATTTCATTTTGTAAACTTGCTAAAAAGGGTAAAAATGGCAATAAAGTTGCTTTGAAAGAATTATAAGAACCCATCCAGCCTAAAGTAAATGGCGTATCTTCAAAAAAAGATAAATTGGCTTGCTTAACGTATGAAGTAATATCAATAGTAGTGGGAATTATAGATATATTCTTGGTGTATTTTTTGGCAAATTGAGCCAATGTTGAATTACCTGGAATAACGTGACTTGCCTTTTGACACATTAGGCTTACTTTATCATTATTTTTCCCGATGTAGATGGCATCATCATAATCAAAAATAACATGTTTATTTTTCCATAATAATAGGCGTTCAAAAAACATCTCATTACCTAAGTCCCTATTCACAAAAACAACATCAGTTTTACGTACACGTAGGATATCGATAAGGCGGTTTAATTTCATAATTATCCTACCAATTCGATAATGTACGGCTCTTAATAATCTGTTTTTTAGAGTGCTAACCCATTGACGATCAGGTTTATTAGGGTAATGAATAATTTCCCAGCCTAATTTGGAAAAATAAGGAATATACTGAATAGCCCGATAGGTACTAGCAGGATCATATGTACTTTGCGTAAAAATTATAAGTCTTTGATTGATCTTCAATGAGTATTTATATTTAAATTCTAATAAATGAACAATTTTTTTTTTTTTGGAGTCCAAATATTAAAAATACCTACTCATGTAAGGTTCATCACTTAAAATTAATAGGTTTATTGGAAACCTGCAGGGATGTTAAATATTTATTTGTTATAATAATTTAAAAATAGTAATTTTATTTAATATTTAAATTTATATAGCAAAATATTTTACTATTATTTAACTTTTTATTGTTGCTTTTTAAGTTTGAGAAACCAAATTAATGTGTGAAATAAACATATTCAATGTCAATGCAATAGATGTAATTTCACCGTTTGATAGGTCTGCTTTATTTTATTTATTAAAATAAATAAATATTATCTTTAAATAATCAAATTAATTGCTATATTAAAAAAAAAAATTATTCATTTGTGGAAATTCCTTTAAGTTTAAATTAAGTTTTTTATATTTGCACCTAATAACCTTCATTGTGTCAATGTATTTTTTTTTTAATTTAATTTTATATTGAGATTTTAAAGTAGTGTAATTCAGTTACATATTAACGAAACAATTGAAATGGAATTTATTATAGCAATAGGTAAAAGAATTTCTCAACTCAGAAAACAAAATGGTTTTAGCCAAGCAGAGTTAGCACGAAGAATTGGATGCAAGCGTGCGAGTGTTTCAGCAATTGAAGAAGCACGACAAAAGCCACCTATAGACGTTTTAGCAAAAATTGTCAAAGAGTTTGGTGTAAGTTATGATTTTATTATTGATGGGATTAATGATGATATTGTGCATAGCTCTTATGCCGACAAAATTGATGATCAACAAAGTGAAATTAATCGCCTTAAGATAACAATTGATACCTTACATGATGTTATTCGAAACTTAAGCAATGACAATAAGAATGTAAAACAAACGATTGCAGAGCTTAAGGGATACGTAACTAATGTTGGAGAAATAAGTGATCCTGTAGAAAAATAATTAAATTTATTTCCACCTTGCGATTAATTCCTGGCATAGCTTTGAGAGCTGAGGCTCTGCCTGTTTTGCTGAGTGAATAACCTTTTCGATATTTAATGGCGCTAATGTTTCGGGTTGGCAAAGGTCTGTAATCACCGATACCGCAAAACAGGAAATATCTTCTTGACAGGCTACTATAATTTCTGGTATGGTCGACATTCCAACGGCATCACCACCAATGATTTTTAAAAATGTATACTCAGCTTTCGTCTCTAAATTTGGCCCTTGAACGGCAACATAAACTCCTTCCGATGCATTTAAGTTATGTTCCTTAATAATTTTGTGAGCAAGTTTTCGAGCAGAAAGATCGTAGGGTTCACTCATATCAGGAAACCGTGAACCAAATGCAGCATTATGTGGCCCACGCAGGGGGTTTTCTGGTAGTAAATTGATATGATCATGAATGATCATTAACTGGCTAAGTTGAAAGGTTTCATTTAATCCTCCAGCTGCGTTTGAAACGATGAGTTTGTTTACCCCAAGCCGCTTAATGACTCGTACGGGGAAAGTTACTTGTTGCATAGAGTACCCCTCATAGTAGTGGAATCTACCACTAAGTATTAAAGTATTAACCCCATGAATCAAAGCAAGTACCAGTTTGCCGTCATGTGATTCTACTGTTGGCGTTGGGAAATGAGGTATTTCAGAATAGGCGAGTTCATGAATCACATCCACATCATGCAATAATTGTCCCAAACCAGTACCTAAAATAATGGCAACTGATGTTTTTTCATTAAAAGCGGCTTTTATATAGTCTGCTGCTTCATTAATTTGATCTAAAATCTCCATTTTAACAATATGTTGTGAAACCTTCATAGATTAAGCACCGTAAAAATATATAAATTCAATTGCATTGCCTATTTTTGGAAAAATATTGTTGGTATTGGATTGGTGAGACGTTTAATTTATATAATTATACTTTTATTTTTGTGGGATATTGCTCAAGCTCAGCAAGATACATTGCTTGTGGTAGATGAAATTCCAATAGTGCAGGACTCGGTTATCGTTGATTCACTTCAAATAGAGCAACCCACCGGTGATATCAAAACTACGGTAGTATACCAAGCGAAGGATAGTATTTATTTTGATGTCATCAAGCAAGTAATCTTTTTGTATGGTGATGCAAAAATTACCTATGGGCAAACGGAGCTTCAAGCAGCAGAGATTCAGTTTAGCTGGCTGGATAATACGCTTAGAGCCAATGGAGTAACAGATTCCTGTATTTAAGGAAGGGGCAGAGACTTATCAAACCGATCAAATTGAATATAATTTTGATACCCAAAAAGCCTATATTTCGGGTGTTGTGACACAGCAAGATGAGGCATACTTGCATGGGGATAAAGTTAAAAAAAATGAGCAAAATGAGCTTTTTATTAATCATGCAAAATATACGACATGTAATTTAGAAGATCCTCATTTCCATATTGCTGCGAGTAAACTAAAGGTCATTCCTGACAACAAAATTGTAAGTGGGCCCTTTGTGCTTAAAGTAAATGATGTGCCCACACCGTTAGCATTTCCATTTGGGATGTTTCCAGCACCCAAAAAAAATGCATCAGGTATTGTTTTCCCGCAATTTGGAGAGGAGCGGCTTAGAGGATTCTTTTTGAGGGATGGGGGGTATTATTGGGCCATAAGTGATTATATTGATCTAAAATTATTAGGCGAGATATACTCCAAAGGTAGTAGGGGAGTTAAGGCGCTTTCCACCTATAAGAAGCGTTACAAATATAGTGGAAATTTTAGCTTTCATTATATTTCACAGACCATTTCAGTTACCGAGGGTGGTGGGGTGCAAAATGATTTCAGGGTAAATTGGAGTCACGCTCCTCAAACACGTAAAAATAGCCGTTTCACCGCAAGTGTGAACGCTGGTAGTAATTCGTATCGTGAAAACAACGTGAGTCAAAACCCAAATGAAAATATTAACAGTACTTTTAACTCAAATATTACGTATAATAAGCAATTTGGCAGTTCTCCCTTTTCACTAACAGCTACTATGCGGCATACACAAGATATTGATAAAAAGCTACTTAGTATAGATTTGCCTGTGATAAATCTAGGCATGCAAAGCATTTATCCCTTTCATTTTAAGAATATTAGAAGTGGTGGACGGCATTGGATTCAGCGTACCAATTTAAGTTACGCGATGAATGCATCTAATAAATTAACCAATCGACTTTCTGCAGATAGTATCATGCCATTTAATACTGAGACCTTACCCATAATTTTGGATAAAGGCGTTCGAGAGGCAACACATGCTATACCAATAAGTACGTCAATTCCCTTTTTGAAGATTCTTAAGCTCAACCCTCGGTTCTCATATAATGAAAAATGGAAAGATTATGAGATTAATTACCAAGGTTTTGATGAGCAAAATAATGTATTTATTGGCGATACCATTCCCGGGTTTTCAAGGTCATTTAGCTATTCTACAGGTGCGGCATTAAATTCAGAGATGTTATCAGGGACTTTTTTCTTTAAAAGTGAGCAAATTCAAGCATTAAGGCATACTTTGGTGCCATCACTGTCATTTAATTATAGTCCTAATTTTACACCCGCTTTGTTTGGCCAATATCAGGAATTGAGTAAGGATGGTGAACAAGTTTACGTTTCCAAATATAACTTTGGGAGTCTAGGTAATAATAGAGAGTCAAAGTCGTTGAATTTGTCCTTAAATAATACCCTCCAAATGAAAGTGAAAGATCTAAAAGATACGGTGAAGCAAAGTAAAAAAGTATATATTCTTAAAAGTTTAAATTTTAATACGTCGTATAATTTAGATGCTGAGCAATACAAGCTTAGTCCTTTTCGTGTAACTGCAGCCACTTCGTTATGGGATGGAAAAGTTAATCTAAACATGAGTAGCTTGGTAATTGACCCATATATATATGAATTAGAAGATATTACTGTTTCAGAAAATGGAAAGGTAACCGTAACACAACAGAAATTGGACGAATTTGCTTGGAATGTAGGGCAGGGAATTGGGCAAATATCAAGTGCCGTGTTTAACATCAGTACCAGGCTAACACCACCAGGTGCTAAATCTAAACCGCCAACACCTACCAATCAGGAGCAGGAAAATGTCATGGAAGATATGCAGCAAAATCCAAATTTGTATGTGGATTTTAGTATGCCATGGAGTTTGAATATATCCTTTAATTTAAATTATACAAAAACAGGACACCAAGAGTCTGTCGTCAGAAAGACGCTTACATTTAATGGTGATATTAGTTTAACAGATAAGTGGAAAATCACCTTTGGTTCGGGCTATGATCTTGAAACAAACAATATCTTAAGTACAACTAATATTTCGATATTGCGTGACCTGCATTGTTGGGAACTTGCCGCTAGCTGGACACCAATTGGGTACTATACCAATTATAATATTGATCTTCGTGTTAAAGCCACCGTGCTCCAAGACTTAAAACTTAGCCGACGACGTTCCAACTTTGATAGTAGGTTTTAGAATTGATCAGTATTTGAATGAAATTAGCAAAATATATTCAAAAATAAAAATTAATTTCAATAAATTCTGCAAAATATATTGAATTTTAATCTGAAATGGAATGCGCTAATTTTGTGTAATTTTATAATAATTTCTTTCTTTGGTAACAATTCCCGGTCAATTCACGTATAATTTTTGTAAATTGTGCTCAAATTGAGGCAAAATTTATATAATAAGATAAAAGTGATGTTAAAAGTGATGAAAGTGTTTAGGTTAAGTTTGGTTTTAAGTTTGTTTGTTAGTGCAATAGCATTTGCTCAAGATGATAATGTCATTACCGATGAAGATTTGATGCATTACAAAGCAATTGTAGATGCGGTGGACAGCATGAAAGCTCAAATGAAAGAAGAGTATAATGATATGATTCAGGCAGAAGAACTCATGCAGGGGGGTAAACGCTTTAAAGAAATTAAGCAAACGAAAGGAGATTCATTAAAATTGGCTGAATTAAGTGTAACCCAAGAGGAGCAGGCCATTTTTGATAAAATACAATCATCGTATGCTGATATGAAAGCAAAATTTAAAGAAAGTTACACATCAATAATCAAAGAGAAATTAGGAATAAAGAAATATAATGAGATAAAAAAGGGTATAAAAAAAGGGGAATTAAAAGAGCGTTACGATGCGCTTTCTGCCAAATAAGTGTTAAGCAAGCATAATATGGCTAAACCCCTAGTTTTAATCCTGAGTACCCAAAAAATTGAGTCATCAACAGAAGATGTCATGGATTGGTTGTGGCATTTAGGGGCTGATGTAATTCGAATAAATGGGGAGGATTTCTTTACAAATTTAGCTATCAACTATCAATTAGCTGATGCCAAATGGGAGGCGCATGTAGAACTGAATGCTCGTAAAGTAAATATTGAGGATATTGATGTAGTATGGTATCGTAGGGATGGTGCAGAACGTGTCGGTAATTTTAAGGGCATTAAGGATATGGAGCTTGTTCAAAAATTGGCCCGTTATAGTTACAATGAAGTGCTAGAATCTAAACGGGGAATCTATCATCTACTTTTAGATAAACCTTACCTTACAGCACCAAAATTAGGTCGTGAGATCAATAAACTAGAATCACTAAAGCAAGCACAATTAGCTGGTTTGGTTATACCAAAGACCTTGGTTTGTAATCGAAAAAAAACTCTTGAGGCTTTTAATGATGA
>JAUIFR010000171.1 GCA_030430325.1 Bacteroidia bacterium
ACACCACCCACCGCGTAACTATTAAGGGCCGCTCTTCTGGGAAAAGTACCATTTTGCCATGTTTCATGCTCTTTCTGCAACAGAATGGCATGTTCTGGGTCTAGTTCGGTATTTATTTTTTGCAAACCCGGTATACCTGGAATAACCTTATTTTCGAAAGCTTTGATCACTTTAATGATCGAGGCCATGCCTGAGGCTAATTCCGGATGGCCTATCGTAGGCTTAATACTACTGATATACCACTTTTTTGATTTATTCGTGCTCATCTGAGCATACGCTTGACTAATAGCACCTAATTCGACTGCATCCGCTATACGGTTGGCGATGCCGTGTGCCTCTATATAATCGATGGTACTAGCATCAAAATGAGCTTGCTTCAAGCAGCCTTGGATCGTTTCTTTAATGCCTATGGCATTAGGAGCCTCAAATGCCAAGCTTTTCCCGCCATGATGTACATAACTACCTTTTATTACAGCCAGTATTTTATCTCCTTCTTTTTCAGCCTTATTGAGTGGCTTAATGATAAGTATGCCTGCTCCTTCACTTCGTACAAATCCATCCGCATCATCACAAAAGCTTTTGGTCTGATGGCTTGGGCTCAATATATCCAACTGTTCGGATCCAATATCATAGGTGCTGGACTGCTCATTGATCACATTCACTCCCCCTATGATCGCCTGTTCACATTCCTGACTTCGAATACTTTGGATAGCTCGGTGCAATGCCACATAAACACTTGAACAATAAGTACTTACGATCTCGCTAGGTCCTTTCAAATTCAGATGAAAGGAAAATTTATTCGGAATAAGGTAAGCAATGCCATAATCTGATTCATTGGAAATTCCATTTTTTGAATCAATAGGGCCCTGCTGAATTCCAAAAAAGACACCTGTTTGGCTCCCGCTTAAATTTTGTAGTTCTATGTTTGCTTGCGCTAAAGCTTGACCCAAAACGCCCCATAACAAGCGTTCTTGTCTGCTCAGTTGATTAATTTGCTCTTGAGAGAGGTTCAACATCGGCAAGTATTTTTTTACCTGCTCATCTTGAACGCTATTCCATGCTTGATTTTCTTGAACGATTTGTTCACCCCTGACAACATGCTGCCAAAGCTCATCTGGATCACTCGCCTGCGGAAAAATTCCACTAACAGCCACAATAGCCATATCTCCTGCTTTAACTTCATCAATTGGATTTTTTTGACCATTTTTATTGGATTTTGGTATCCATCTTGATGTTTGATTTGTAGGAAGACCATTTTGTAAGGGCGGCGAAGTTGGTTTTTCAGCTGAGGTACTAGTTAATACTTGCCAAACTTTGACAGGATGTTTACTACAAAAATATTGGACGAGTTCATTTAAGTTTTGATATTCAAATAGTAAGGTTTTAGGAAGTGTTCCAAAATCATTTTCGATGGTATTGATAAGCTCAATTGCTAAAATAGAGTCAATCCCATAATCTAAAAATGGGGTATACATATTAACTTTATCGATCGGTAATTTTAATACCTTACTTACCACTTCCTTTAGATACGCAGAAATTGGATCAATTAATGCATTATTAGTTTTAACCGATTGATTATTAGATATTTGTAATTCCTCATCTTGATGTGCAAAAAATGACTTTTGAATCTTTTGCGGATCCCCATGAAGCCATGCTCCGTTTACTGCTTGATGTTGTAAGGCCATGAATAGTCCCTGGACACCTTGCACTGCATTCAAAGGTAATAAACCGTACTGTTCTTTTTGCCAGTTGATCACCTCTTGTGGGATGCGCATCCCTCCTTCTTCCCAATAAGGATAAATGATGCTTCTCGTTTTACCCTGGCGACTACCTGATTTGACCAAATCATTTCTAAATTCGGCAAAATGGTCCAAGTATGCATTAGCAGCTGCATAATCAGCAAAAGCTAGGCCAGCCATCCCATCCAAACTTCCTGATATGGAAGAGGTCAGCACAAAGAAATCTAATGCATCACCTGCAGTGAATTCATCCAAATTATTAGTACCTACAACCTTTGGTGCTAATACCTGGTCTATTTCATCTTTTGATTTTTCTTCTAATTGAACAGCTCCAGTTACCCCTGCACAATGAATAATGCCATTAATAGTGCCATAGGCCGACCTGATTTCATGCAAAGTTGTAGCCAAGCCTTCTTTATCAGTGATATCGCAGGAGTAATAAACCGCGTTTTTTATACTACTTAATTGGGCAGATTTCTCAGGTGTTAGTTCAGAGCGCCCAAGTAAAACTAACTTCGTATTATTCCAGTTTTCTGAAATAAATTGAGCGAAAATCAATCCTATACCCCCCATTCCTCCAGTAATCACACAAACCCCTGGAGGATCAATTTTAAATTTTGGATTAACAATAGCTACTTCTTGAAAATTTCGGATCAGGCGTTTGCCTTGAGCATACCGTACTTCAATATTTCCATTTGCTTTTTCATTTTTTATAATATTCAGTAAATCAGTGCTTTGCAATTTATTTATATTTGATACTCCAATCACCTTCCCTTTTAAGAATGGCGCATCCAACAACAAAGCCCTAAACAATCCAGCAATAAATCCATAGTCCTTCCAATTGGTCTGATCCACAATAAGCATGATCATACAACGCGTTTGACTTGCCTTCAGGAAATAAATTTTAGCATAAATAGTGTAAAATAAGGCCGATGATTCCTCATTTTCACTTATATAAATTATTTCATAGGCTAAATTTTGCCCCTCTTTTGTCATAGACTCCATGGACCTTGGAAGAAAGAGTAGCGTATCAGTTTGCTTCATTTTATGGTCCACTATTTCCTTTTCTGACCACACAGATTCAAAAAAGAGGAGTTTATCTTTGTTTTTTTGACTATCAGCTGCTAGATTATCCAATGCTCGAACCGTAAAATCGGTAATGCTAGCCACAACGGCTCCATCTTCGGCTAAAAACTCAAAGTTGAAATGTTGTACTGGAGCAGAAGAGTCATTTTCTTCATGGAAATGACAAAGTGAATACTTAATGTCTTTGAATTCTCCAAAAATGGTAAATGCTTGCAGCCCAAATGGAATATAGATCTTATCAATATGATCAGTTTGGGAGGTTCTTAGACCCATAATTGCCCGCAGGGCCGTATCAAAAAATGCAGGGTGGAAATAAAAATCGTTAACTGCCGAATTACTTAATTTTTTTAATGTCAGAATCGAATACGAATTGGCATAATGAAGCTCCTTAGATTGTAAAAAGGTCGGCCCAAAACCATAGCCCATTTGAACAAGCTGATTATCACAGGCTTTCCCACTCATTGAGCCCGTACATGCTGAAAACAGACTTTTTAAATCCTTTGGCTCTGGTGGCTGAGTAATATTAAAATCTAGATAACCATTGCTATGTACGAGGCCATCTCCAGAGGTAATTTCAAACTTAACGCTCTCTTCTTCTTGACTTAATTGTGTAATAATCGAACCACCAAGATCATCTTCACTAATTGGTCTGCTCCAAACCACATCAGTCAAGCAAGTGACTTTTTTTCGAACTGCCATGGTGCCTGCGGCCAGGGCCATCTCTAGGTAAGCCACGCCAGGAAGCATTTTATGGCCTTGAATCACATGATCTTGAAAAAAGAACTCTTTTCCTGTAAAAACACTGCTATACTTGACCTCATACATATCCGAATCATTAGCATGTACTAGTGGATGGAGCTTGTCCTGAGACTTAATAGATTTAGAGTTCTTGTTTTGTTCAAACCAATAACGCTCCTTAGCAAAGGGGTATGTAGGCAAGCTAATCCTAGCTGGCTTAATGGATTGACCTTCGTATAATAAATTCCAATCTATCTGAACCCCTTTCACCCATAACTGCACCAAAGCCTCCAATTCCTTCTCTTCAATGGCTTTTTCGATATAGGCCTTTCCAGCCTTGCCATTAAGCACAAAATTTGCCTGTTCTTGATGTATATTTCCGGTAAAAAGTGAATCCTGTTCACCATGCTGGAAAGCTTGCAACTTTTCCAATAGCTCTTCTCGATTACTTGCGATAAAGGCCAATCGCTCTTCCATGGCTTCCCTACCAGTTTGCAATGTAAAAGCTATATCCAGAAGGCTATAATTTTGAATTTTCGTTAAAAATATAGCTAATTTTTTAGCTTTTTCATAAATTTGTGCCTTATTTTTTGCGGATAACACAATAATATTGGGTTGGTCTAGCGTAGTATTTACTGCATCGCGCGTCTTATATTCTTCTATGATCAAATGGGCATTACTACCTCCTGCCCCAAAGCTGCTTATGCCCGCAATTCTTGGTTTATTTTCAGGTGTTTCCCAATCTTGCAATTGCTGCTGCAGTTTGAATGGCGTTTTGGTAAAATTGATATTGGGGTTAAGGATCTGCGCATGCAAGGAAGGCACCAGCATTTTATGCTTCATTTGAAGTAGGACCTTCGTTAATCCAGCAATACCCGCAGCCGACTCGCCATGCCCAATATTACTTTTGGCGCTGCCAATAGCGCAATATTGCTTTTTATCCGTTTCGTAGGCCTTTGTAAGACCTGCAATCTCGATCGGGTCACCTAAAATCGTGCCCGTACCATGGGCCTCTATATAACTCACATCTTCCGGATGTATGCCAGCCTCTTTTAGAGCTGCTGCAATCACAGAAGTCTGCGCTTTAGGGTTAGGTACCGTATACCCATTGGTTTTCCCCCCATGATTAAGGGAGCTAGCGCGAATAATGCCATAAATATGATCTCCATCCGCCTCTGCTTGAGACAACGATTTTAAGAGTACTGCTCCTACCCCTTCTCCAGGTACATAGCCTGTTCCGCCCTCTCCAAAACTCTCGCAGCGGCCCTTATCGGATACGAAGCGACCTTGGCTAAGCATGCGATACTTATTGGGATGTATACTAACATTCACTCCTCCAGCTAGGGCCATGCTACATTGCTGGGCTCGAATCGCCTCACAAGCTAAGTGAATAGCCGTCAGTGAGCTCGAACACATGGTATCAACGGCCATACTTGGGCCGTGCAAATTCAAAAAATACGATACCCGATTCGCAATGCTACTCGGACTACCTCCTAAAGCCACCGGATTACCATGGAGATACTCTTCTACCCCATACAATTGATATTCTTCATACATCACGCCAGCATACACACCCACATGACCTCCCAAACCGGATTTACTCCTTACTTGTTGCAAGGCTTCTCTGGTATAGCCAGCATCTTCTATCGTTTCCCAAGCGGTTTGTAAAAATAAGCGCTCCTGCGGATCCATCACCTCGGCTTCTTTGGGCGATATATTAAAAAAGAGGGGATCAAACTTATCCACATCGTCCATAAATCCGCCCCATTTGCTGTAACTTTTCCCTAAACTTCCCTTTTCTTCATCATAAAAGCCTTCTAGCTCCCATCGATCTCTAGGAATTTCAGAAATACAATCTTTACCCTGCTTTAAATGCTTCCAAAATGTTTGGATGTTATCCGCTTTTGGATAGCGGCCACTCAACCCTATAATGGCGATAGGTTCTTTTTCTTTTACAAAAGTAGTGCTATTAGTGATTAGGGAGGCTGACTGCAACCGATGCTGAGGTCGGTTTATTTTTAGTTTTTTATTAATAAATTGCTCATTTTTTTGAATATTTTCTAATTTTTTGTCATTATTTTGCAATTTTAGCAACTGCTCCGGATGTTCTGCTACAAAGTAATCGATGAGTTCTCCTAACGTTTGATGTTCAAAAAATAGGGTTCTAGGAAGCTCTTCAAAGGTCTCGTCCAGAAGACTTGTCAGTCCAATAATCGTTACTGAATCCACGCCATACTTTTCAAATGGATCGCTTAGCTCCAATTTTTCTTTGGGTATGCCCAGCTCTTTTTCTAATAAATTTTTGATAAACGCGGTGGCCGTTTCCTTTAGTAGTTGTTCCTCTTGCTCATTTATAGGCCCCAACTTATCCTGTAGTTTAGGTTGAACAGACTTCTTTTGGCGTGTCAAAACCGAATGGATCTTATTTTTTTGACCATAAAGGACCATTCCCTGCGAAATAGACTGATTCAATAATTGATCAAATGCCTTTAGGCCATCTGTTGTAGGCAATGCCCTCATCCCCAACATTTTAGTTAAGTACTGAGTCGCCTGCTTATTCATCTGCATGCCCCCTTCTTCCCATAAGGGCCAGTTAATGCTTAAGGTATGCCCCTTTCGTTTGCCTGCTTTAACCAGCTGATTTCTTCTTTCGGCATATTGATCGAGCCAAGCATTAGCCGCTGCATAATCACCCTGACCCGCATTGCCCATTACCCCAGCCATACTGCTAAAATAAATCATAAAGTCAAGCGCCTCATCCTTGGTGGCTTCATCCAAATGCTTCGCTCCATCGATTTTTGGGCTCAGTACTTCATGCACCTCTTCCTTGGTTTTCTTTAATATAAAATTATCTTTAATGACCCCGGCGCTATGAATTACCCCATCTAATTTTCCAAAGCGTGCTTTTATATCATTGATCAAGGCCTTTACAGCCTCTTGATCCGTAATATCACAAACCTGATAATGAACACCTTGTATTGATTGAATGGTGGCTTGCTTATCTTGACTCAACGTACTTCTACCCATAAGGATAATTTGTGTACCTGTAGTTTTACTGATATGCTCAGCAAAGATTCTTCCAAGGCCTCCTGCCCCGCCCGTAATCAAGTAAATGCCTCCTTCTTTTATTTTGGTTAAATGTTCACTTATCTGCCCATTTAGAATAGGAAGCGGCTCCATCACTTTTACCTTTCGCAAGCCTTGTTGGTAAATAACTGCTGAACTTGGTGCTACAGCTTCTTTTTGGATGATATCGATGATTAAACCTCCCTTTGTAAACAATTCGCTGTCCACACCAATCACTTGCCCTTTAAATTTAGGATTTTCGAGCTGGGCTGATTGGAGTAGTCCTGTAATAAAACTATAAGAATGAAAGTCATCCAATGGAAGAAGAATGGTGATGGAAGCATTTTTTTTAGCCTCAATCCTAATTTTTATTTTTTCAAGTATTTGATTAAAAAATTCTTCTTCTTTTAATAAAGAAAGCATTTTAATATCAATATTTAATTTTTCATGCAGATTTGTTGCTAAATCTTCAAATCGATCTGATAGTATTACGGTATGATTTTGTAGTGGAATAGTCGGTTGATCGATAGATTGTACTTTCCAATTTGAAGTAAATAATTGTAGTCCAATTTCTTCTTTTTCTTTATTATCAAAAGCCTTTTCATCCACTGGCAACCCTACAAATTCCTTTAAGGCCAATACGACCTCTCCCAGATCATTGAATAGGTCAATATCATAACTTGAAACTGTTGCATTTTTTTGTTGATCACTTTTTCGGGCATAGCACCACAGGTCAGCTGGTAAATCCTTATAAATTGTGACCGATTTTATGCGATATGGCAATGATAAACGGGGATTTGCTTCGTTAAAATGAAGACCAATGCACGTTTGCAAAGCACTGTCAAGAACACCCGGCTGTAACACAAATTCATCCTGCTTGGTTAGACTAATCCTGGATAAGGCTTCCTGATCGTTGTAGTAAATTTTATGTATACCTTTAAAAGTAGGTCCATAATCTATGCCAAACCTCTTAAAGGCTGGATAAATTTCTGCTTGATCTTTCGAATGAATACACCTTTCTTGAATTGCTTGTAAATTTAATGAAGGTATGGTATCAATTTTTAAGGTACCCAGTTTACCCTGGCTGTGCATCACTTCTTTGTTATCCTGATCACTATACACTTCATATGACAACCCATCTTTATTTTCAAACAAGTTAATATTTAAAGAGCTTGCCGATTCATTGAGTTGAAAGGGACGCATCCAAGTGATTTCTTTAATTTGATTAATCGATTGTCCCAAACTTCGCCGACCTGCTTCTCGAGATAGCTCCAAATAGGCCATGCCTGGCATAATTTTCTGTCCTAGAATCTGATGATCGGTAAAAAAAGACTCTTTCCCTGAAAAATTACTGGTAAATCGAAGTTCAGTTAAGTTAGATTCATTCACATGCAGTAAAGGATGAAGCTGGCCCACTTGCTGAGTCGATTCAACCTGCTCTAGCCAATACTTTTCTTTGGCAAATGGATAGGTAGGCAAGCTCATTTTTGGTGGTTTACCATCCGGGTACAATAATTGCCAATCGATTTCAATGCCATTCACCCAAAGTTGCGCTAGTTTTTGGTATGATTTGGATTCAATTACTTGTTGAATATGGGAGGAGCTTGCATCCTGTATTAATTCCGTATCAACTTTATTTACATTCCCAGTACTGAAATCTTCTGTATGACCCTCCAAATAACTCGTTAACTGACTCATGAGTTCTTCTTGGTCATTTGCTAGGAAGGCAAGTCGCTCCGCCAATGCCTTTCTACCTACCTGTAGCGTATAGGCCATACTGGCCAAGTTTAATACTTTTTCTTTTTTCAAATAAGCTAATAGGTTACTTAC
>JAUIFR010000172.1 GCA_030430325.1 Bacteroidia bacterium
TCTAAGCAAAATTAAGGCTCGTACCAAGGAAAATGAAATCCTGTGGATCTTCTTTGGTATCCATACAGCTAATGCGCTAGAAATTGGACGTAGAATTGCACTGAAAGAAACAATACCCAAAGCAGCTTAAAAAAACAAGCAATACCACCCTTCTAGGGATAAGTGCGTCCAATTTTTACCCAATAATATAATAATTGCATATAACTATATAATATGTTGTAGATTGATCAGCGCACTAACAGTTAATAACATTGTTAAGCCTATATTTTTATTATCTTTTCCTGGTTAGTGCCTTACTTCTGAATATCCCTACTTAATCCACATTCATGGTCTATTTGATTGTAGAATTTTCAGACTAAGTTTTAAAAATTCCGCGAACCATCTCATGTTTGCCTGGGGGCCCCTTCAATGAAGTCACTTCGAACCCTAATGCCATTAATTTTCGCTTAAATGCCCCTTGTGCACAATATGTGACTAATACCGTATTATGATGACAGTGTTGGGCAATTTTTGCCATATGATCATCATTCCACATATTGGGTTGTTTTGATGGCGCAAAAGCATCGTAATAAACTAGATCAAATGTGCTCGAATCTGTAAACTCAAGCCATTTGCATTTATATTTTGTAAAATTCAAATTATCAGTCAAGCTCATTTTTTTACTCCATTGATCTTCATGCAACTTATAAAGTAGTTCTTTATTAGGATAATTCAGTGAAGCAACCGTTTCAAGAGGTAGAGGAAAAGGCTCTACAGCAAAGTAATTGATCAGAGTACACTTTTTTTCTGCATAACTATTTGTTAGAACAGCATTTAATCCAGTTCCAAAGCCAACTTCAAGTATATTTACGGGTGGCATGACCTGCTGATCCAGCAAATAAGCAAGCCCGTTTTCAATAAATACATGCAAAGATTCTTGAATAGCTCCATGGGTAGAGTGATAGGTCTCCTTTAGTTGAGGTAAATAGATGGAGTGACTACCATCTTCGGTTACAATTAATCTATGGTTATCATTCATTTGCTATATATGCTTCTAATATTTTAAACAAATTTTGCAAAATTCATTCATTTTGATATAGTTTTTGAATAAATTTAGCACATTTTATATGAAAAATGATGAAATGTTTGAATTAGAAATAAATTTATTTAGCTTTGCGACAATAAAAAATAGTATTATTTTAATAATTTATTATTATCACTTTATTCATATGTTTTAAATACAATTATTTATGAAATATTTAAAACAAAGAATTAGACTTTTACTAATATTTTCTGTTACTTCTTTAGGGGTATTTTGGCTAATGAAATGGGTGAATTTACCCGAACAAGAAACCAGTCAAACCACTGATTTTTATGCTATTGAAGATAGTACTTCCATAAATTCAGAGGAAGCACCGCGTGAGGTATTGTATGGAATGGTAGTTGATTCTCTAATTGTGATCAAGGATATTGTAAAGCCATTTGAGCATTTGGGAAAAATACTTTCGAAGTACTCTATTTCAAATCAGACCATTGACCAGCTGGCTACAAAAGCAAAAGAAGTATTTGATCCACGAAAAATTCGCACAAACCATAATTACACGGTTTTATGTAATGCCGACTCAAGTCTTCGATGCTTTGTGTACGAACCCAATGCGCAAGATTATATCGTATTTAATGTGCAAGACTCTATACATATTTATAAGGGTCAAAAACAAGCTGAAGTTGTCCGAAAATCTGTGGCTGGAATTATACAAAACAACCTTTACGACTGCATGATAGAGCAGGGAGCAAGCCCCGCCTTAGTAAATTATTTAGTCGATCTATTTGCTTGGCAAGTTGATTTCTTCAAACTTCAAAAAAACGATAAGTTTAAAATCATATACGAAGAAAAAGAGATTGAAAATATCCCCATTGGTGGGGAGCGAATTTTGGCTGCTTATTTTGAGGGAGATGGTAAACCTCAATATGCATTTTATTTCGAACAAGACTCCATAAAAGGCTACTATAACGAACTTGGTAAAAGCATGAAGAAGCCATTTTTAAATGCACCACTTAATTATACGCGGATAAGCTCAAGATATACACGAAGGCGCTTTCACCCAGTTCAAAAAAGATATAAAGCGCATTTGGGTACTGATTATGCAGCGCCCAGAGGTACTCCCATACGGGCTGTAGGTGATGGTAAAATCACCAGGTCAGGGTACGCGCGCTATAACGGCAATTATGTGAAAATAAAGCATAATGCAACCTATTCAACCCAGTATCTGCATATGTCTAAAATTGCCAAAGGCATGCGGGTAGGCACAAAGGTATCTCAAGGGCAAGTGATTGGATATGTTGGTAGTACGGGACTCGCCACCGGGCCGCACTTATGTTTTAGGTTTTGGAAAAACGGAAGGCAGGTTGATCCTTTGAGTATTAAACTACCACCAGCTAAGCCTTTGCCTGCGTCATATGAAAAAGACTATTTGGCTACCAAAGATGCTTACTTGAAAGAACTCAACGAAATGGATTACCCACAAATAGATTTACTAGCTTTTATTCGATAGTTTATACCGATTTGGCTTACTGCGTAATTTTTTACCTTGAATTCATTGACTAATGCCTAAAAATTCCCGTTTTTTGCCAAATTGATTCAAAAATAGTTTGGTTATGAAACGTGTTAAGGTAAAAGAACTGTCGGCATTTATCGATCAGCAAGTTAAAGTATGCGGCTGGGTGCGCACCAAAAGGAAAAGTAAAAAAGTAGTTTTTGTTCACTTGAATGACGGTTCGTGTCTTGCCAATCTTCAAATTGTAATTGGCTTTAATATGGTAACTGAAGAAACGTTTCAAGCTATAACAACCGGGGCTTGTATTGCTGTAACGGGCCAAGTTGTGGTTTCACAAGGTAAGGGGCAGCAGTTTGAGCTACTGGCAAAAGAAATTGATATCATCGGATTAGCTGATCCTGAAGAATATCCCCTACAACCCAAAAAACATTCCTATGAATTTTTGCGGGAAATTGGACACTTACGTATTCGAACAAATACATTTGGGGCTGTTTTCCGTGTTCGCCATGCGATGTCATATGCCATCCATCATTATTTTAATAAAAAAGGGTTTTTTCATATTCACAGCCCGATTATCACTGGGTCTGATGCCGAAGGAGCTGGGGAGATGTTTCGAGTAACTACACTTGATCCCAAATCACCACCATTGATTGAAGGAGAAGTTGACTACAAAAAGGACTTTTTTGGCAAAGAAACTAACTTAACAGTATCCGGTCAGCTTGAAGCAGAGCTTGCAGCCATGGGGCTAGCTCAAGTTTATACCTTCGGGCCAACTTTTAGGGCTGAAAACTCCAATACCACAAGGCACTTGGCCGAATTTTGGATGATGGAACCCGAAGTGGCCTTTTACGACCTGAATGATAACATGGACTTGGCCGAAGACTTACTTAAATATTTAGTGGGCTATGGACTTGAGCACTGCCAGGAAGACATAGCGTTTCTTAGCGAACGGGACTTAGCACATCAGCAAACGCTCCCAGCAGATAAACGTAACGAACTAAGCCTCATTGAGCGACTTGAATTTGTTATAGATAATACTTTTGAGCGGATTACCTATACCCAAGCATTTGAAATTTTAAGAAATTCAAAGCCCAACAAAAAGAAAAAATTTGAGTATCAAATCAGTGAGTGGGGCGCAGATTTGCAATCGGAGCATGAGCGGTTTTTAGTAGAAAAACACTTTAATAAGCCTGTAATTGTATATAATTACCCAAAAGATATTAAGGCGTTTTATATGAGGGCTAATGATGATGGTAAAACGGTGGCTGCAATGGATATTTTATTCCCGGGCATTGGAGAGATTGTAGGTGGATCACAACGTGAAGAGCGCTTTGACAATCTTTTGCAACGGATGGAGGAATTGAATATACCTCAAGAAGAAATGAGCTGGTATCTAGATACCCGAAAATTTGGTACCGCTCCTCATAGCGGATTTGGGCTAGGCTTTGAGCGTTGGGTTCAATTTGTAACGGGTATGGCAAATATACGCGATGTCATACCATTCCCACGTACACCTGGTAATGCTATGTTTTAATTGATCCAAGCAACCTAAAATGATTGTTTTTGAATGTATTCTGCTAAATACATTCATTATTTCGTTGATTTAAGCTGCTTTCGATAAAAAAATGCAGCTATTAATATTAATATTATGGAGATAAATTGAGCATATGAAAGTAGGCCATCTATTATGAACCCTCTTGCTTCATCCCCTCTAAATATTTCTATCACTGAGCGGCCTGCCGCATATAGCATCAAATAAAGTAGACCAATTTGCCCATCAAATTTTTGTCTTTTTGTTCTTACATAAAGCAAAATACTTAGAATACTCAAAATGAGCGTAATACTGTAAAGCTGAGTGGGGTGCATTAGTGTATCTAAGGGTGCCAAACATTTTGGGTCTGAATATGAAATGGCAAAGGGCCCATCCCAAGGTTTACCGTGACAACACCCTGCCATAAAACAACCAAGCCGCCCAAAAGCATGTAGAATACAAAGCATGATGGCAATTATATCGAAAAATTTAATAGCTGGATAGCCGTTTTTCTTAAAAAAATACCATAGACTAGGCACTGCAAATAATAATGAACCGTAAAAAACAAAACCCGACCCAAAATTCTCAAGTAATCGTGCACTATCTGCTAAATAATAACTTGGTTTTTCTAAATAATAAAACAACTTTCCTCCCACAATTGAGGCAATTATAATCACATTGATCATTTCTAAGGTCTTGTGTTTTGGAACACCTAGCCTTACTTTAGCTTGATGTGAAGCATACAAAAAAGCTGCTACTGCCCCACAAGCAATTAAAAACCCATAGGAATATATTGGAACACTACTTGGAAGAAAGCCCTGTAAAAAAGTGGGAATTGGTATTTCAAACAAAATGGGACACATAATAAATTTATTTGCCTTAAAAATAATGCTTATCTTTGAAGTAGCAACAAATTTAATACCATATGTTAGCTCGGTTTTTGATTTTATTTATAGCATTTGTTGGTACTCAGGTGCACGCAAAGGTTTTTATGCAAGATAGTACTGCTGTACCTGTAATTATAAATAATGATACACTTCTAAATATCTACACGGGTACTGGTATTTTTACCAAAGAACAGCGTGCAAAAGCAATAAAAGATAAAATCTCAGACCTAATTGACAGTCAAGAACTTGAGCTTGACTCACTTGCTATCAAAAATGGCGTTGGAACGGTAGATATCTGGCACAAAGGCAATATATTAATTAGTGTAACTTCCGCTGATGCTAAGCATGTATTGGCTTCAAAAAGAGCTTTGGCTGACCATTATGTTTTACAAATAAGACAAACTTTAAATGATGATGTTCGATTTAAAAATATAAAGTCGAAAGCTATTCGAATAGGGGTGGCCTTTGTGATTTCAGTGATCATCTTCTTCTTGATGCGCTTTCTCAATAAGTTTTTCAGGAAGTTAAGACTCTGGCTAAGGCTCCAAAAAGGTAAAAGGCTTAAAGGCCTAAAAATGAAAAATTTAGAAGTACTTACGATTGATCGGCAGTTACGACTATTTTTATTATCAATACAAGTGGTAAGAATAACTTTGTATGCGCTAATTGTTTATTTTTACCTTGCTGTTTTATCTAGTTTTTTACCTTGGACCCAAAAAATTGCTGAAAAGCTGATCCATTGGGTGGCTAATCCTGCTCAGCGTTTGTTTTGGGGCGTACTTCATTATTTACCAAATTTATTTACAGTTGCTGTCATTTTGGCTTTTACTTATTATAGCATTCGTGTAATGCGTTTTTTCGTAAGGGAAATGGAAAAAGGTAATTTGTACATTGCTGGTTTTCATAAAGATTGGATTCAACCTACCTTTAAAATTGTAGTTTTCTTGAGTTATGCTTTTGCTGCAGTAGTAATATTTCCTTATTTACCTGGTTCAAACTCACCTGCTTTTAAAAATATAACGATTTTTTTAGGTATTTTATTCTCACTTGGATCAACAACAGCTGTTGCTAATATTGTGGCAGGTATAGTACTTACCTATATGAGGCCATTTTTAGTGGGTGATAGGGTCAAGATTGCAGATACAATTGGTGTTGTACAAGAAAAAACACTTCTTGTAACACGTATTCGAACAACGAAAAACGTGAATATTACCATTCCTAATGCCATGATTCTTAACAGTCATATCATTAATTACAGCACTGCTGCGCGTAACCGAGGTCTAATTTTACATACATCAGTAACTATAGGATACGATGTGCCTTGGCAAAAAGTGCATCAATTGCTCATCGAGTCGGCTAAGGGAGTTGAGGGCCTGCTTCGAACCCCAGAGCCGTTTGTATTACAAAAAAGCCTGGAAGATTTTTATGTACATTATGAGCTGAATGCCTACACAACAGATCCAAAGAAAATGGAACCCTTGTATTCTGAAATCCATAAAAAAATTCAAGAGAAGTTCCACGAAGCTGGTGTGGAAATACTCTCGCCGCATTATGGTGCTATGCGTGATGGAAACCAAATTGCCATTCCTGAAGATCAGTTGCCTGCAGATTACAGGCCACCTGTGTTTAGACTTGGCATATTTGATAAACTTTTTCCTATAAAGAAATCATAAATGAAAAAACCATTATCAGCTCCCGACCAAAAAAGAGCCGAAAAACTTAATGCATTTGATCGGCTACTTACTATTATGGACGAACTGCGCGAAAATTGCCCTTGGGATAAAAAACAAACACTCCAAAGCCTTCGCCACCTTACTATTGAAGAAACCTATGAGCTTTCGGACGCGATTCTTAATGAAAACATAGAAGAGATTAAGAAAGAACTGGGTGATTTGATGCTACATATGGTATTTTATACCAGAATAGCCTCCGAGCAACGAGCATTTGATATTGCCGATGTCATGCACAGCATTTGCGAAAAACTTATTCATAGGCATCCCCATATTTATGGAGATGCAATTGCTGAAGATGTTAAAACGGTAAAGGAAAACTGGGAGAAAATCAAACTAAAAGAGGGGAAAAACAAAACTGTACTTGGCGGAGTACCCAAATCTTTGCCCGCACTTGTTAAGGCTATACGCATTCAAGAAAAAGCAAGAGGTGTAGGCTTTGACTGGGATAATAAAAGTCAGGTTTGGGCAAAAGTGCTTGAAGAGCTTGATGAATTCCATTCTGAACAAAACCCTGAACTTAAAGCAGCTGAATTTGGAGATGTATTGTTCGCACTAATAAACTATGCTCGGTTTGAGGAAATCAATCCTGAGCAGGCGTTAGAGAAAACAAATATTAAATTTACCCGACGATTCAATTATATGGAGGATCAGCTAAACAATGAGGGGAAAAAATTTGCTGACTTAAATTTACAAGAACTAGAGGCATACTGGAACAAGGCTAAAAGTATGGGCCTATAACAATTATTGAATCAATTTTGCCAATTTCATTGATTTTTTATCTTTATTTTAAACGTATTTTGCAGAATACATTTAAAATAAATTATTAACGTTTTTTAGTAAAATTATCACACAGGTACCCAAACTTAAATTTTATATTTCCTAAAATTCGATTCCGTCGTTATTTTAAACTTTACTTGAATATTTATACAATTCAAGTGAAAACTAGTGTGCTATTTTGCAAATAAAGCATTAAAGGCCAATTTTTTAGAATGGATCAAAATACAATGAGTAAGGATGGGTTTATCCCCATTTATTTAGAGGCACAACGAAAATTTACCGGTGGTGCAATTGTTTGTGCACTATTTTGTATGGTCGAGGGGTTTATTTACAGGCAACCAATCCTTGCTTTTATTAGTAATGCCATTCTACTTACTTCATTTTTATCTGTCCGGTATTTAATAGATAATTGGTCAATTAAAAATGGGCTTTTACCTCCCATCTTAATGCTTTGGTCATTACTTGTAATCATTCTCTCAAATGGTACTACTGAATTTAAATTCATATACTTTAGCCTATCTTTTACATTAATTATTTTTCAAGATTTTCGTACGGTCATAGTTACTCAAGTTATTGCTTTTTTTATTGTCATTTATGGGTTTATAGCTGTCTATTTTCAGCTATTTGGCTATGATTTAATTGAGCGTCATTTTTTAAACAAAGCAGATGCTACACTCGAGTTATTTATGGCTACCATAGTTGCCATGATCATTCAAACGAGCCTTATTGTGCGCTTAACTAATAACTTAAGATCAAAAACATTAAATAATATCAAGCATGTTTTACTCCAGAAAAGTCAGCTAAAAACACTGGAGAAAAACAAGAACTTTGCTAAAGAGATATCATCTGGTAACTACGAAACAAACTTAGATTTAGAAGGTTCGGACGAGATTAGTCTTGCGCTAGACGAAATGCGGAAAAATTTATTAGTGGCAAGTAAAAAAGATCAAGAAGAAACGTTTGAAATCAAAGGTATAACACAAATTAATGAAA
>JAUIFR010000173.1 GCA_030430325.1 Bacteroidia bacterium
TTTTCACCCTAGAAAAAGGACAAGAGAAACCAGACAAAAAAATACTGAATCTAAGTCGGTTTCCTCCAACCATAGAGCAAAAAAATCAAGGGATGTACGACCCACTCCAAAAAAGTGAAGTAATAGCATTGATAACTTTTAATGAAGCATCTACCGAACCTATACTACGCATGCGAGCAGAAGCACTCGCTACACTCGCACGTGAAGAAATTATTCAAACAAATGAAAATAATGGATCTTTTTATGGGCAAATGGGTAATATGCCTTCTAACAAATTAATACATCACTATTTTTTTATGGACGATCAGGGAGGTATTTCTAAGTATAATGGTAATAAAAAAGAATTACTAATGATCCTTGATGAACATGCCAAACAGATCAGTGATTTTATGCGTAATGAAAAACTACATCCTGATCGTATGAAAGACCTCATTTTAATCACCGAACATTTTAATCAATTATAAAAAGGCCATGCTTACAATACCGATGAGCATCAATATTTTACAATAATTACTTAACCACTTATAATGTTTTTTTTGATCAGCAGTGTATAATTTTCCCACCAAAATGGAACTTAAAAGGATGAGTATACCAAAGAAAATATAAAATACGGGACGCCCCATAAATGGAATGAGTAAGGATGTAGAAATGATAAATATTATAATTAAAACATATAAAAAATACTTCGTTTTTGGAATGCCCCAAATGATCGGAAGTGTCTTACAGCCAAAATAGGCATCCCCTCTTACATCTTCCATATCCTTGATTACTTCTCGAATAATGGAAATATAAAGGGCAAAACTGGCATATAAGAGCAACATATTAAATGAAGTCTTAAATAATAAAAATAAGATGAATACAGATAAACCAGTAAGTAGAGCCACTATAAAATTACCGATAAAGGGCTTCTTTTTTAGGCTTGCTGAATACCACCACAATAACAAACTTACCAGGATTTGAACACTCCCAATAGAAATGGAAATATAAAACCCAATGGCCACGCCTGTAAAATTTAAAATAGTATGCACTAATATTGCCCAGCGCCTTTTCATGGTTTTTCCAATGACTACTTTTTTGGGCTTATTAATAGCATCAATTTTTACATCAAAATAATCATTAATTATATACCCAGCACCTCCAATAAAATTTGTACTTAATACTAACAACCAAAAAGAAAAATTTCTTGATAATTCATACCAAGACTGATCAATAATAAAATACGCTCCCATAAACTGAGCTATAGTAATGATCAGCAAATTTGGCCATCGCACTACTTTGATCCACTTTTTGAAAGCTTCTATCAACATAAAACAATAATTAATATTTATTATTGATCATCGGCATAATAATCTAATATTTCTTGGCTTAAAAACCGATAAATGGCCTGCCTATTTTTGTGACTTGCCAATAATTCATGATGAAAATCAAGCGTTCTCAAATCACCTCTAACGGCAGGGCCTGTTATAGCCTGATGAGGCCCTAATTTGACAGCCTTATGTACTGTTTCTTCAAGTAAGGGTGCTAAAAGTGAAAAATCTAACTTACTTTCATTCATTATATCTGCTGCAATAGTAAACATGTGATTGGTAAAGTTAGAGGCAAACACTGCTGCCATATGCAATTTGGCACGATCATTTGAGTTTAGTACAAATGCCTGTTTAGATAAGACACGTGCCATTTGAAGCAATGTCTTTTGTATGGCAGGTTTTGTTCCTTCCACACCAATTGGTATATGCTCAAATGTTAGTTTTTTGTCCTTCCTAAAAGTTTGAATTGGATAAAATACACCAGCTTGTTCATGCCCGTTTTGTATAGCACTCAAGGGCTTTGCACCAGAGCAATGCACTAAAATTGCTTGTTTATCAATAAGTTGAGATATAGATGCGATTTGATCATCGGGTACGGTCAAGAAAATCATGTCAAGATCAAGGCCATGGAAATCTAAATCACAAATTTCAGCTTCGTATAACCTATTTAGGAGACCTTGGGCAGACGTAGTGCTACGGCTATTTACTGCTAATACTTTATGTCCTGCATTTTCAAAAGCAGGTGCTAAATGATGGGCCAAATGGCCTGCGCCAATAAATGCTAAGCGAAGTTTTTCTTTCATTTACTGCTAAGGTAATTCAATTTTGAGAAATTAATGTAAATTTAACTCAATCTACTATATTTAACATCAAATTGGTATTTTTAATATGTTTAATAAAAAAACTAACCTTTTTGTAATACTATGCGGTGTATTTCTCACTAATGCCATCATTGCTGAGTTAATTGGTGTCAAAATCTTCTCATTAGAACGCACCTTCGGTCAAGAGCCCTTGCAATTCCCAATATTCAGTATACCATTAAGCTTAAATTTTTCAGCGGGTGTGGTGATTTGGCCTATAGTTTTTATAACATCAGATATTATCAATGAATATTTTGGAAAAAAAGGTGTGCGTTTTGTAAGTTTATTAACTGTAGCACTAATTGGTTACATATTTATTGTGATTTGGGTCGTTACTAGTCTTTCGTCAGCTGATTTTTGGATAAAAGCCAATGAAAAAGGCCCAAATGGGTCATTGTTTGATATTCACTATGCCTTTAACACGATTTACTTACAAGGTATGGGTATTATTATTGGATCATTAGTGGCATTTTTGATCGGGCAACTATTAGATGTATTTGTTTTTCAAAAACTAAGAAGTATAACAGGAACCAAGCGCCTTTGGTTAAGGGCCACGGGTTCCACCCTATTTAGTCAATTAATAGATAGCTTTATTGTATTGTTTATTGCGTTTTATCTATTTGGAAATTGGAGCCTTAGCCAAGTATTTTCTGTTGGAATATTAAATTATGCCTATAAATTTTTGGCAGCCATATTACTCACGCCCATATTGTATATCATTCATTATTTAATAGATCAGTATTTGGGGCAAGATTTAGCCAAAAAAATGATGGCTGAAGCTAGTGAAGACACTTCTTTTTGGTAGAATTTCAATAAAATATTGAATATAATTAGCTAAATATATTCATTTTAATAAATTTAATCAATGTATTTAGCATATTTCATTCATTTATTTGCAACTACTCTAATCAACTTGTAGTATACTGTCTACCATTGAATAATATTTAGAATTATAATAAAAGTATTTGAATATATTGTTTCGGCAGGAACCTTCACATAGTTTTTCTCTTTTTTATAGTGAATTTGATCATGCCAGTTTCATTTGAATATTCGTGAGCCATAAATGACGATTGCGCAATGTAATTCATAATTTATAATATGTAATAATTATTTGCATTTTACCTCCTATATTTGCCTATAATTTAGTTTATTTACATGAGGTGATTAAAGAAGTAGCAGTATTTAATTAATAAATGGATAGTATCAATATCTTCAGGGCTATCATGTTTTTGACAGGCGCAATAATCTTAGCCTGTGCTTCCTTTCAAATACGTTCGATCTTAAGGCTTGTAACAGGCAAAAGTCTTACTAATTGGACGATATTAATGGTCATGATCTATTTTTTTTTAGTGGGCTACATTGCAATGCTTAGCTTGGGAGTTATGGCGTTAACATACGTCCATACATTATTTGGCATCATTGCTCTTTCGGGCGCTATATTTGTGTATCTAGTTGTAATATTTGCCCGGCTGGACCTTAAAAAAATGGCTGAAACAAGTAAGCTTTTAGAGATAAAAAATCAAGAGTTTACAAAAATAAATGCTGAGTTAGATCAATTTGTTTATAGTACAGCACATGATTTAAGAGCACCATTAGCTTCTATTATGGGGCTGTTAAATTTAGTAGAGCCCGAAAGCAAGCAAGAAAGTGTAAATGTGTATTTAAACCTCATTCGAGATAGTGCTAATCAACTTGACCAGTTTATAAATGACATTACCGATCATCTCCGAAATGCAAGATTAGACGTACAACGAGACAAAATTGATTTTCATGGCATGATCGATCAAATATTGGAGGATCTAAAATTTTTGCCATTAGCTGACAAAATTGAAAAAATTATAACCGTAGAGCCAAATATATTATTTATTTCAGATTTTAATCGAATTAGAGTACTTTTTCAGAATCTGATTTCCAATGCTATTCGTTATCAAAATTCACATATAGATAATCCTTTTTTAAAAATAAATATAGAATTACAAGATGATAAGGCGCTCATCGATATAAGTGATAACGGTAAAGGAATCGAACAACAACATATTGACAAAGTATTTGAAATGTTTTACAGAGCCTCACATCAATCAAAAGGAGCTGGATTAGGACTATACATCGTAAAAGAAATTGTCAACAAACTTGAAGGTAATATTACCGTCGAATCAAGCATTGATGTTGGGACTAAATTTACTATTAGCATCCCAAATTTAAATAATAGCATGGGGCATTCGGCATCAACTAACCATTAATTCTCCATTCAGAAGTCCGCTAAATTCTAAAATTATTGCTTAAAAAACAAAATACAGAATAATAATAATTACAATGTACTATTTCAAAGTAACATAATTATAATTTTTGGCATCTTTTTTGTATTTTAAATTATATGAATAAAGCACAGTTTACTATCAAAAAAAGTCTCCTGGTTGCCACATTAACTATTGGGTTACTATGGGCAGTGAAAATAATTGAACAGTTAGGTCCATATGATTTTTCAGAATGGGGAATTTTTCCACGGCATATTGATGGGGGCATTGGAATATTATGCTCAGCATTTATTCATGGTGATTATTCGCACTTACTTTCAAATACATTTCCTTTGTTTTTTCTGCTCGTAGGTCTATTTCTACTTTACGAGAAGATTGCCTTTGAGGTGATGCTATGGATATATCTTATGAGTGGCTTTTGGGTTTGGATTGCCGGAAGAGAAGCCTATCATATTGGTGTGAGTGGTATTATTTATGGTATTATCTCCTTTTTGCTCTTTAGTGGAATCTTTCGAAAAGAGCGCCCTGCCATTGCTTTCGCTTTACTCACATTATTTTTGTATGGGGGGCTTTTACAGGGGTTGTTTCCTATTAGTGAACAGGTTTCATGGGAATCTCACTTGTTTGGATTCTTAGCAGGAATCATTTGTGCTTATTACTTTAGAGGGTATAAGGTTGGTCAACCTGAAAATGAATTAATTGAGGTCATGCCTGCTCCACAGGTCGATTTTCCGATTAATTATTCCTTGCCTTTTGACCAATACATCACCTATCATTATCGAACCACTCAAATCGATCGCCCAAACCAATCAACGGCTGGTGATATCCCCATAAAATAGTAATGCTATAATTACTCACTAGCTAGCACCTCACTTATCACTTTTTTAACTTGATAAAATTATATTTTTTTTTCAAATTAGTTAATCCTATTTTTTGATTTAAGTTAAGAATAATAATGGTGTTTGTATGGAAAATAGTATGATGGTTGATGAACAGGCGGAAAAGAATGAAATCTTAAGAAGGTATAAATCCTTGCTACGAGTGGCTAAACCATACCTAAAGCCTGAAGATGAAGTCAATTTAAATAGGGCTTTTGAGTTGGCTTCTTCCGCACATCAAGGAATGAGAAGAAAATCAGGAGAGCCCTATATATTTCATCCGATCGAAGTGGCGCAAATTTCGGTGACAGAAATTGGACTTGGCGCCACTTCTATAATCTGTGCCCTATTGCATGATGTAGTGGAAGATACTGACATTACACTTGATTATATCAAAAATGAATTTGGGCTAAAAGTGGCTAAAATCATTGATGGATTAACTAAAATTTCGGGTGTTTTTGAATATGGCACCTCACAGCAGGCCGAGAATTTTAGAAAGATGCTCCTTACACTCGCTGAAGACATGCGAGTCATTTTAATAAAAATTGCGGATCGACTGCATAATATGCGCACACTCGACAGCCTACCTAGAAATAAACAACTTAAAATAGCTTCTGAAACAAAGTATCTGTATGCCCCCCTCGCCCATCGATTAGGCTTGTATAGCATCAAAAGTGAACTGGAAGACTTGCATCTGAAATATACTGATGCAGAAGTGTATCGTGAAATAGCCACTAAAATAAATGATACTAAAGTGGCCCGTAAAGTATTTATCGACCGCTTTATTCTGCCCATTCAGCGCGCACTTAAAGATCAAGGGTTTCATTTTACAATAAAAGGACGACCTAAATCCATTTTTTCGATATGGAATAAGATGAAGAAACAAAAAATTCCCTTCGAAAAAGTATATGATCTATTTGCGATTCGAATTACATTAGATATTGAACCTGAATACGAAAAGGCGGCTTGCTGGCAAGTATATTCCATCGTTACTGATTTCTATAAACCAAATCCAGATCGGCTCAGAGACTGGATCAGCAATCCGAAGGCCAATGGCTACGAATCCTTGCACACCACAGTAATGAGTAAACAAGGGCGTTGGGTAGAAGTGCAAATCCGCACAAGACGAATGGACGAAATTGCAGAAAAAGGCTATGCCGCGCACTGGAAGTACAAGGAACGCATCAAAAAATACAATGGAACATCACTAGACGACTGGGTGGCGAAGGTAAGAACAATGCTGGAGCAAAATAATACGGATGCCATCGAATTTGTTGATGATTTCCGATCCAACCTATTTAGTGACGAAGTCTTTATATTTACGCCCAAAGGTGATCTCAAAACACTTCCACATGGTGCTACAGCCCTAGATTTTGCCTTTGAAATTCACTCTGAAGTTGGCGCTAAATGCATTGGTGCAAAAATTAATCAAAAACTAGTGCCCCTTAATCATGTTCTGAAAAATGGAGACCAAGTGGAGGTACTGACTTCCAAAAAGCAAGTACCCAACGAGGATTGGTTAAAGTTTGTAGTCACCTCAAAGGCCCGCTCCAAAATTAAGGATATTCTAAAAGACGAGATTAAAACGATTGCAGCTGATGGAAAGGAAATTGTAGAACGTAAGCTTAAGCAACTCAAATTACAGTTAAGCAGTGAAATTATCCATGAATTATTAAATTATTTTAAAACAAATACAGCAACTGACTTATATTATAAGATAGCAAAGGGCATTATTAAACCCAGTGAAATTAAAAAATTTAGATCTGAAACGAAGCAAGATCAACAATCTATCGTACGTGATGCTAAAACCTTTGAAAAAGCCATCAAAAAAGTCAAAGGTAAGCGTGAAGATACCCTACTTATTGGTGAAGATATGGATGTCGTCGATTACACTTTAGCCAAGTGCTGTAACCCCATCCCGGGCGATGATGTATTTGGATTTGTGACTGTAAGTGAGGGCATTAAAATTCATCGTACTTCATGCCCTAATTCAACTGAGCTGATGTCACACTATGGGTATCGAATCGTAAAAGCCAAATGGACTTCTCAAAAAGAAATTGCTTTTCTAACTGGGTTGCGCTTTGTAGGTACGGACCGCGTTGGGCTAATCAACGATGTGACAAAAATTGTATCCAATGACCTTAAAGTTAATATTCGATCCATCGAAATCGACACAAATGACGGTATATTTGAAGGAAACATGATGCTTTTTGTAGAAGATACACAACATTTAAGCAGGCTCATACAAAAATTGGAAAACGTAAATGGAATTGTTGAAATTAGCCGATTTGACTCATAACCTATGAAAACAATAATTGTTGATGATGAACGCTTAGCAAGGTTAGAACTAAAAGGCCTACTTGAGCAGTTTCCCGAGATTGAATTAATTGGAGAAGCAAGTCATGTTGATGAGGCATTAACTTTGATTAACGAATTCATGCCTGACCTCCTATTTTTAGACATTCAAATGCCCGCAAAATCAGGGTTTGACTTGCTAAAAGCATTGGATAATTACCCTCAGGTCATTTTTACTACGGCACATGATGATTATGCCATTCGAGCATTTGAAGTTAATGCCATGGACTACCTGCTCAAACCCATTCACCCAGATCGTTTGGCCGCTGCTATTAAGAGGTTAAAACAACACACACGACAACCTAAAGATGAAGATAATGAACAAGAAACCATTCCTACCACAAACCTCACTATTGATGACCAAGTTTTTGTGAAAGACGGTTCAAAGTGTTGGTTTGTAGAGTTAAACAAAGTTCGTTTATTTGAATCGGATGGTAACTATGTAAAAGTTTTTTTTGAAAATGAACATCCACTCATACACCGTTCATTAAATGCACTCGATGAGCGCTTAGATCAACGTCATTTTTTTAGGGCCAACCGCAAACACATTATCAATTTACATCATATTAGCAAGATGGAGTCTTGGTATAATGGTGGGTTATTAATTGTGTTATCAGGTGGTGAAAAAATCGAAGTGAGTAGGCGTCAAGCCCGCAAATTTAAAGAAATAAAAAGTATATAATTTACAAATTTAATAAATAGTAAAAGGGAAGCCATTTGCTCCCCTTTATACAACCTAGATATTATGAAAAGAA
>JAUIFR010000174.1 GCA_030430325.1 Bacteroidia bacterium
CAGTGGGTCTAGACCCACTGGGTTAACCACCTTAACTTCTTATTTATTATTGTACTTTTCTTAGCCTGATTTTTGTCCATTAAAACAACTTCACTTTTTAGAAGCCTGATTTTTGTCCATTATACCATTTTTTAACAAATATTGAATGTAATTGGCAAAATATATTTAAAATCAAATTAAATTTTGGGATTTTCGATAATCAAATACCAACTGCGGTTTTCTCTTATGACTGGGTTGAATTAGGTTTTGCCACAGCTCATTTTCAATGAAATTAATGGGTATTAGCACACGTAAGTATGCACCTAAGCGATCATTTATTGCTTGTTGACTCATTTCAAATTTCATGGGTAACATCAAAGTTACTTGATCATTACCGAATTCATCACTTGTAATTTCGATGGCATACTGCTTGATTTGAAGTTGCTCCAAATGCTTAAAAATCATATTTGGAAAAAGAGTGGTTCCATTTAGTTTTAATTGCTGGGACTTTCGGCCTAAAATGGGTCCAATTCGTTTGGTAAATCGTCCACAAGTACAGGGTTCCTCAATGACTTGGCATAAATCACCGGTCTGAAACCGAAGTAAGGGCATTCCCTGAATGCCTAGTGGGGTAACCACCACTTCCCCAATTTCATCGCTTTTTACAGGATTGCCTTTCTGGTCAAGTATTTCTAAATAAAGCATTTCAGGATGAAAGTGCACACCTGGCTTGTGCCAACAGCTTGTAAGTGCTGTGCTCATCTCTGTGGAAGCATAAGTACTAATGAGTTTTACATCCCACTTATTTAAAATGCTACTAGCAAGCTTATTCCAACTCAAATCTGCCTCCCAAATAGGTTGCCCAATGCAAATAATACCTCGAATGCTGCTTTTTTGATAATCAATTTGATGCTCACCCGCATATGCCATGAGCTGGTGCGCAAAACTGGGTACAGCAACCAAAAAATCTGGTTTGAATCGTTCAATTTGCTCCCATTGCCAACTCGGAGAGCCAGGCCCTACACGCATTAGGCTACAGCCTAGTTGGTATGCACCTAGTTGATAGGCAAGCCCTGCCATGAAGAGTTTATTAATGGTACATAGTAATTGGATGCGATCGCCAGGTTTTACACCGGCTCTTAAGAACGAAAGGGCCTCATTTTTACCTAATCTTGTTAAGTCAGCTGCATTTAAAAAAAAGGGTAAGGGTGCGCCCGTAGTACCAGAGGTTGTTACAATTTCTCTAATTTGATCTTTTTTTATGGCTAAAAATTTTTCCTGTTCATGGGCAAGGTCATCTTTAGAAGTTAGTGGAATTTTTCTATAATCATTTAATGACTTAATGTCTAATGGGTGAATACCTTCTTGTGCTAATAGTTTCTGATAGTATGGGCTATGCTTTTGAACATAGGCAAGTTGCTTTTGTAATAGTTCAAATTGATAATTTTGTACCTGATCAACGGAAGCGAATTCGATGGCTGGTGTTTGACTTAGTTGGTCGAACATTTTTTTATATTAGCGTTAAGTTGATCAATTTCTTTTTGTGAGCTAACTTCTAAAGTCAAGGCCTTTTCAAAGTAACTTGTTGCCTTCTCACAATCTTTTCTGTATTGAAAATATCTACCTAAAGATAAGTAAACAAGGTATGAATTGGGATTTGAATCTATAAATTGACTCACCTCATCTTCTGTAAGCGTAAAATCTTGTCCAGTAAGCAAATTTAGTGTGATTTTATCATACCATTTTCGAAAAAAGCTATATTGTTTATACTTTTTTTCATCTAAAAATGGGTCTTTAACTATTTTTAAAGAGTCAATATGTAATGGTAGAAGTGGATCAGGTGTCGATCCAAAAATATTATTTAAATCATAACATAAAAATGCCCCTAATTGATAGGGTGGTGTGGAGAGCCATACTTTATGACACATTGGTTGAAAAACTACGCTATGATGGGCAATGAGCTGGTTGATTGCTTTGGGGTTGCCATAGCCAATATTTGAATTATTCTTACCATTTTTATTTCGTAAGATGTCTACTGCTAATTCTACGGTAAGTGGCGCATTATTTTTTATTAATGACTCAAGCAATTCGTAGCGATATTTGCTATCACTTTCTGCCATACTTTCTTGATTAAAGGAGGCTGTAGCAAATAATTTGCTTTGAAAGTGATTGGAACATATTAATTGCTGTTCACTTGGTTCAAAAATGGCAACCTCATCAGGTGTTTTTTCAATTATAATAGCACGCTTGTCATGAGCAGAGCCAACTAAAATCGACTCTGATACAAAAGTATGACGCTTTTTGGCAATCGTAATCGCTTGATCAATGGTAGCAGCATATTGTAATATTTCCCTTACTAGTAGTGAAATTGGCAGTTTAGATTGTGTAGGTAATTGTGATGGCCCGGCGTTAATTGTAACAGTTAAACCTTCGGCATTCATGCCAGATGCAGCTCCTACAAAGCCAGCCCAACCATACATTACAAATGGTATGCCATTGCTGGGGGCCATAAAGGTAATTAACTTTTCTTTGGCGAAATCTTCACCCATATAAAAGTCAAAATTACGTCCAATAAGCAAATTACTATCTGCTGAATGACTATTTTGTACAGCAAAAGAGCTGCACCCTACCATTTTATAACCTTGAAGCATGTGCCCGATATCATGCGCGGCATGGTAATTTAAAATACGTTGGTATTTAGTAGCGATATGGTCATGTTCATCAGAGAAATGCTCCGAAATACCATAAATTTCCTGCAAAAATTCATCGGGAACATGTTGATGCAAGTCTTGATTAAACCAAGCTAAGAAATACTTTAAAAAATACTGTTGAATGGCGGATGGCACCATTTTATCGATTTGACGCACAAATACATCCTCCTGCTTCTGAATAAGTTGCTCAGCTAGCATACCATATATCTTACCTCGTTTATAAGGTTCACCCTCCAGGTACATTTCCCAAACACCAAATTTATTTTTTCGAAGCCAATTAGGACCTAATTTTCGTACTGTGTAATTGCTGTCGTTAAGTATGGTAACCGATTGGCGGATCTCTTCATTTACGCCTTTAGGCATAGGGATGTGCGCAATTTGATTTAAATATATATAAAGTACTGTAAATGAAATAATTATAATTAAAAAAATGCCAAAAAATACCTTCCAAAAGATACTTTTCTTATTTTTAGACCTTAGCATGGATTCCTAATTTTGATTGAGCATATAGTTTGCAATAGATTGAAATAGCAATGCCCCATCGGTTCCTCCGATAATTTCTTCAACTGCACGCTCCGGATGCGGCATCATGCCCAATATCGTTCTTTGCTCATTGCATATGCCTGCAATATCTGATAATGAGCCATTTGGGTTCCGTGCATATTTAAATAATATCTGCCCGTTAGCTTCCATTTTATGAAGTGTATTATCATCAACATAATAATTGCCTTGGCCATGGGCAATGGGTATGGAAATGGTCTGATCTTCTTGATATTGATTGGTAAATGGGCTTGTTGTTTGTTGTAATACGAGCTCTACCGTATCACAAATAAATTTTAAGTTTTTATTTTTTAGGAGTGTTCCTGGCAACAATCCCATTTCGGTCAGCATTTGGAATCCATTACAAATGCCCATAATCAACTTGCCTTGCTTGGCATGTTTTTTCACTGCTTCCATAATGGGTGAAAAGGTTGCAATGGCGCCACCTCTTAGGTAATCCCCATACGAAAAGCCGCCAGGTAAAATGATTACATCTAATTCTTGAGCGAAGGTAGCATCTTGGTGCCAGAGGTATGTTACATCAGCATCAAGAACTTGGTCTAAGGCTCGCCAACAGTCAATATCACAGTTTGAGCCCGGAAAAACCACAATGCCATATTTAGGTTTTTTACTCATTATGACTGCATTTCAATTTCAAAATTCTCCATTACAGGGTTGGCCAGTAATTTTTCACACATTTGTTGGAGTTGTTCCTTTGATGAATGGACACTTTGTTGATCTAGTTCTACTTCAATGATCTTACCAACTCTCACATTTTTTACTTGGTCAAAACCCAATTGTGTAAGGGCTTTTTGCACGGCGTGCCCTTCTGGGTCTGCAATACTTTTTTTACGCGTAACTAATACTTTTGCTTTCATATTGATTTTACTTGATTTTCGATACGGTTTAAAACTTCCTGATAAGCTTCTTCCACAGCCCCAAGGTCCAGTCGAAACCGATCTTTATCCATTCTATTTTGGGTAGTTAAATCCCATAGCCTACAGGTATCGGGTGAGACCTCATCGGCTAGCAATAATTTACCATTAAATCGACCAAACTCTAACTTAAAATCAATGAGTTCTAGGTTCACCTTTTTGAAAAAATGACTTAGTAGCACATTAATTTGATCTGCCATCTTTTTAACTTCGGCTAGCTCTGCGTCTGAGCATAATTTCATGGTCAAAATATGAGAATCATTGATGATAGGGTCGCCCAAGGCGTCATTTTTAAGACAAAATTCAAAAACCCTTGGTGTAAGGGTAATGCCTTCTTTAATACCAAGTCTTTTACATAGGGAGCCTGTGGCTCTATTTCGAATAACTACCTCTATGGGAATAATCTCAACTGCTTTGACAAGCATGCTTCGCCTATCAATCTTTTCAATAAAATGAGTAGGAATGCCATTAGCCTCTAAATAGGGAAAAATAATGGCCGACACTAAATTATTAACTTCGCCCTTTTGTGCAATAGTGCCTCTTTTTTCAGCATTAAAGGCCGTGGCATCGTCTTTATAACGAATGAGATAGGTGTCCTGTTGATTTGTCTTAAAGACTTTTTTGGCCTTGCCTTCGTATAGAAATGAAGTTGTTTGCATAGGGCGATAATTTCTTTTGTAAAGCTAAGCGCTACTTCTTTTTAAAGCAAATTTCTGCTTTCTTTTTAATTTAGAACTTTTTTCTTCTAATTCCTTAATTACAAATTCAAGACATTCATTATTTGTTGCAATATGTCAAAATTCCTTGAGAAACAGCGCTCCAGCAACTCAATTGATAAAGTACCCTAGCTCCAATGATCGCGTTTAATTCATAATTGTTTGGGCCAGTTGCTACTTCACAGAGATCAAACCCTACAATTTTACGCCCACTTAAGGCCACTAACTTAATTAAGTACATGGCTTGATTATAAGTTAATCCGCCTGGTACTGGGGTACCTGTATCGGGGCAAAGTGCTGGCTCGAGCCCATCAATATCAAAACTAATATAGACGTTCTCTGGCAATAAGTTGATGATATTCAAGCATTGTTGGTGCCAAGTAGCCCCATTAAATTGCTCCTCATTTAAGGCTGCATCAAAAAAAGTATGGACTTTATGGGATGAATTAATCAGAGCTAGCTCTTCAGGGCAGTAATCTCTGATACCAACTTGAACGAGTTTTTGTACATGATCTAATTTAATGGCTTGGTGCATAATAGAAGCATGCGAATAGGTGAACCCCTCGTAGGCATCTCTGAGGTCAGCATGAGCATCGATTTGCAATATGCCAATGGGTTGATCATCATGCGCTTGAATCGACCCAAGAGCACAACTGTGATCCCCTCCTAAAACAGCGACTAATTTACCTTGCCCTAACCACTTTTTAATTTTTTGATTGATGGAATCATGCAGCTTTTTACATGCTAGATTGATTTCTTTTACCTGTTGTAAAAGCTGCTCATTGATAGGCTCATTTTGCTCTAATGCATGAATGTATTGAGCAGCAATTGCTCTCAGTTTTGAGTTTTCCTGAGCCCAATCTGAATTAATATTTTCGAAGTGTAGTGGGAGCTTCCATGGCTCCTGAATGCCATGAATGCAATAATCAAGCTGATCAGAACACTCAAGGATATGCGCAGGGCCTTGCGCCGTACTGGCTCTGTAAGATACTGTAACTTCCCAGGGTACGGGCAAAATGATTAATTTTGGGTTAGGATGATTGGGCAGACCGAAGAGGGTGCCTTTTGCGCCGACATCATTTGGGTTAAATTTTGATTCGTCCAATTTGAGTTAATTTTTAGTAAATTTTAGCATCAAATTTAGGAATTGAAAAATAAAAACTAATTACTGTGTTTAAAATATTAATTCACTAATTAAATTATGAAAAAAAAATTGTGTGTTGAAATAAATTGATTTTTTGTAAAATATTGGAAAAATACAATTTGGGTACGAGTCAGGTTGTGGGTAGGATGATAATTAGTCTTAGGCCCCCGCTGCAGGCTGGCCCACGTCTAAAATGCTCCACAGGAGCATTTCTTAACGACATGTCCTATTTTCAGGCAACCCCTAAAAAATAAAAAGAAAATAATTAACGCAGATTTAATTCATAAATTAAAAACAAGTATCGTGAAAAACAAAATCAAAAACCCTTAAAAACTTAAATTTAAACTTCAAAAAACCGATAATTATATTAATTTTAGGTTGTCAACCGGATTTCATGCTCAGCATTTGATTTTTTAAGCTAGCTACTCAATGATTATGATTCGAAAGATTTTTTTTACTTATTGATTATTAATGGATTAATATCAATAAAAGCACAGGAAATATTTGATCCCTCTGAGCAAAAACCACGCATAATTGCCGTTGCCATTGAGGATGACTTAGAGATTGATGGGGTGCTGAGTGAGGAACACTGGAAAATGGCTAAACCCGTAAAATCATTTAAGCAGCTAGACCCTATGCAAGGCGAACCAGCCAAGCAAAATACGGAAGTTAGCATTCTTTATAATCGAAAAAACCTATATATCGGCGTTTTTTGTAAAGACACTTTAGGTAAAAAGGGTATTCGAGTTCCTGATTTACGCAGAGACTTTGGTAGTGCGGGCTCTGACCTTTTTGGTATTAGTTTAGATCCTTTTAATGATGCTCGAAATGCCCAAAGCTTTCAAACAAACCCATATGGGGTACAACGTGATTTACTAGTAATTGATGGCAATACCCGAAATACGAATTGGGATGGGCTGTGGGTGGTACGCACAAGCCGGACAGACTCTGGTTGGGTGGCCGAAATGGAAATACCCTGGAAGTCCATTCGTTACCCTAAAAGTGGGCAGACTTGGAACGTTAATTTCTTCAGAAATGCCCGGCGCATCAATGAATTTTCGGCCTGGTCACCAGTGCCAAGGGTATTTTCTCCTTACAGGATGAATTATGCAGGTGAGGCTGTAGGTATCACACCACCTCCGCCATCAATGAATCTGAGAGTGCAGCCTTATGGGCTTGTTCAAACCGCATCAAATTCAGAACAGGAATATGACTTTGCGGCTCAAACAGAATATAAAATAGGAGGGGAGGTCAAATGGGCCATTACACCCAACACCATATTGGATGTGACAGCCAATACTGATTTTGCCCAAGCAGATGCTGACCGTAAGGTCATTAACCTTTCTCGGTTTTCGGTGTTTTTTCCCGAGCGACGCCAGTTTTTTCTAGAAAATGGCAATATATTTTCGGTAGGATGGAGTGGAAAAATAGAGCCTTTTTTTAGTAGGCGCATTGGTTTAGATAATTCAGGTGGCCCCATACCTTTAATTGGTGGCTTGAGATTGACACACCGCGATGCTAAACGTAACGTAGGTGCCCTGGTGATGCATCAACAAAGGTCTGCTATTACGCCCGAGACATCCTTCGGAGTGGCTCGTTACTCCCATAATTTTGGAAAGCAAAATCGTATTGGTGGCTTATTTACTGGTAAATGGGGGCAGCCAACAGATTCAACTTCGCTTACCTATAATTATTCCGGAACCATCGATGGGTTTATGCGTATCAACCAATCACTTGAATGGCGTTATATGGTTTCGACCACTACCAATGAGGAGGGCAGTGATGGTATTGCGGCGTACAGTAATTTAGAGTTTTCGAATAATTGGTTGCACATGTATCTTGATTTGGCGCGTGTGGATGATCAGTATAACCCGGAGGTGGGGTTTGTTGGTCGGACAAACTATATTACCACCAACCCAGGTTTTTATTTTATCATACGCAATAAACCATGGATACCAAAGTTTGTAAGAGCTTATGAACCAGGTATATTTTTGGATATGTATTCGGATGCCTCCGATTATAAATTACTCGAATATTCGTGGCAAATCTATCCCCTATGGGTTAAATTTCAAGATGGTACACGAATAGCATTTAGTATTGAGCCTACCTATCAATACTTACCAGAAGCTTTTTATCCCCTTAGTGTCGAGATTAAAGATGGGCACTATGATTATGTACGTTATTTGGCCAAATATACCTCTGATTTGTCTAAAAAAGTGTCTGGTATGGCCAATTATTTTTGGGGAACCTATTATGATGGTAAGCTTCAAACTTTGCAGCTTCAACTTACCGTGTCGCCGATTCCACATGTGTATTTTTCCACTAATTATCAACTCAGTAGGGTAGAAGGGTTAGGTGTAGAGGGTGTTTCAAAAGACCG
>JAUIFR010000175.1 GCA_030430325.1 Bacteroidia bacterium
AGGGTTACTTAAAGCTTGCTCAATATCTCCAAAATCAAGTGAGCGATTTGCCACAAAACCATGCATCCCTTGACCTATCATTCGCAGACCTTTCTGGATGGCTTCTTCAAAATTGCGCCCGATGGCCATCACCTCCCCCACACTTTTCATACTACTACCAATCTCCTTGGATACTCGACTAAATTTGCTGAGATCCCACCTTGGAATTTTACAAACTACGTAGTCAAGTGCTGGTTCGAAGCATGCCGTAGTGGACTTTGTCACATTATTTTTCAGCTCAAATAAACCATAGCCAATACCCAATTTGGCAGCAATAAAAGCTAACGGATACCCCGTAGCCTTAGATGCAAGCGCACTAGATCTAGACAAACGGGCGTTCACTT
Source organism: Bacteroidia bacterium (assembly GCA_030430325.1). Classification (GTDB taxonomy): domain Bacteria; phylum Bacteroidota; class Bacteroidia; order Cytophagales; family Cyclobacteriaceae; genus JAUIFR01. Next base: position 384 of record JAUIFR010000175.1, read on the forward strand.
CAATAACTCGATAATCCTGTGAATCTGGATCTAATGAAAACTGCACATTGCACTCTCCTATTACGCCAATATGACGAATAATTTTAATCGATAATTCTCGTAAAGTATGATATTCATTATTACTCAAGGTTTGTGAAGGGGCCACGACAATACTCTCACCGGTATGAATACCCAAAGGGTCAAAATTTTCCATATTACATACTGTAATACAGTTATCATATTTATCCCTAACCACCTCATATTCAACCTCTTTCCAGCCTTTTAGCGATTCTTCAATTAATATTTGCGGGCTATAACTCAATGCCTTTTCGGCGAGTTGTCTCAATTCATTCTCATTAGAGCTAAATCCACTTCCTTGACCTCCCAAGGTATATGCGGCTCGTACGATGATAGGAAAACCAATTTTTTGAGCGACTTGAATAGCTTCACCAACAGAAGTAACTGCCTGACTTCTTGCAGTTTTAACATCAATTTCATCCAGTTTATTGGCAAATATTTCACGGTCTTCGGTCTCGACAATGGCCTTAATGGGCGTACCAAGTACTTTTACATTATACTTTTCCAAGATTCCTGCTTCATATAACTTCACTCCACAATTAAGAGCTGTTTGCCCTCCAAAAGTCAACAATACACCATCTGGCTGCTCCTTTTTTAGAACTTCCTCCACAAAAAATGGCGTCACGGGTAAAAAATAAATTTTGTCGGCAATTTCTTGTGAAGTTTGAACCGTAGCAATATTAGGATTAATAAGAATCGTGTAAATTTGCTCCTCACGAAGTGCTTTTAGGGCTTGTGATCCTGAGTAATCAAACTCTCCGGCTTCACCAATTTTTAGGGCACCTGAACCTAAAACAAGAACCTTTTTGGGTTTCATGTAGAATTTTTTCAAAAATTAAACGCAATATAGTATAAAAATTGGGAGTTAAATGATGATTGAAGGGTTAATTTTTTATTTTTTATTTTGAATATATTTTGCTAATATCATTCATTAAATAATTTTATTCAATATATTCTGCAAAATTCATGTAAATTATTGAAGCATTATAATTTAATAAACTGCTACATTTTATTAATTATAAATACTGAACCTTCCATATTGCAAAATATTTTTTGTTTTAAATATCTGATTTACTGTTATTTAAATATTATTTTGCTAATTTTTCATTTTTATTGCAGCACTTTGCCATTATAAACCTTCTTAATTATGAATTCAATAATTAATTAAATATTACATCAAGGAAAATTAAAAATCAAAATTTGAATTGTAATAAGCTAGCACATTAATATACTAAAAAACAATAACTTAATAATCAGAATAATAAAAAACTTAACCCAAAACAAACAAAATTATGTTACATTTATCAACAAAAATTACATTAATAATATGTGCCCTTTTCATGCCATTTAGCTTATGGTGTAATCGATATTAATTAAGAGAATATGGTCATTGGCTCTTGGGGGCTTGGTTATTCTAAGAACTTAACATAGCCATCTTCATCACACATATAGGCAATTTTTTCAAGTTGCACTTTCCAAGCATTCATAGCAGGACTTGGGGGAATGGCTTCCAAAACCTTTTTAATGGCACTCCATTCAAACACATCAATGGCCCTGAGTTTTATCTTAATATCTATTAAACGGGTAAGCTCTTCTTCACTGAAATTAACTTCCTGCGTTTCTTGTGTATTAACCTGTTTTTTCAAGGTTTGTTCTTGCACCTGAGTTAATGGCAAAGTAAAATAGAATAAAGCCCTCTCCTACTTTAGATTGCACACCAATTTCACCATCATGTGCTTCCACCATCATCTTACAAAATGTAAGCCCTAGGCCAGTAGACCCAGTTACACCAGCATTTTTTGCCTTATATTGACCAAATCGTTCAAAAACTTGTTCAAGCTTATCTTCTGGAATGCCCTCCCCGTGATCAATTACGGTAATCTTCGCCCAATGATCACCATACTGCGAGGCTTGAACAGTAACCGTCTCATTATTTGGCGAATATTTAATAGCGTTAGTTAATAAGTTAACGAGTACGCGGGTAATGATCTCTTTATCAATTCGGACTACATATCTATATGGTAAGCTTCCTTCAATTAGGAGTCCTTTTTCTTGAGCTAAATATTGTACTTGGTCAATTGCATCCTGAAAAATATGATTAAATGAGACTTCAAACAGCGCTAATTCAACCTTTGAATTTTCATATTTCTGAATATCCAACATATTCATGACCATATTGAGCATTTGCTTGCCTGATTGGTGAATCGTCATTTGAGTTTTTGGATTTAACTTTTGCTCAGATAATCCAATAATCGCATTTAACGGGTTTTTTAGGTCATGCACAATCATACCGGTCATATTCTCCTTAAAGGCGTCCAGTTCATGTAAACGGTCATTAGCAGCTTGTAATTCCTCGGCTTGTTCTCCAATTTCCTTATTTTTTAGTTTCAATTGCTGATTGACATCAAGCAATGCATCCGCCTGGTTCTCGATAGCTAACTTTTGTGCCGCAATTTCATCATTCATTTGCTGAAGCATTGTATTCGCTCTTTTTTTGTAGCGGTATTCACGGATTAGCACAATAAATAAGACTAAAAGTAGAAGTATCCCTCCTAAACTATAGTACAGCTGTGTTTGCTTTTGTTTTAGAGCTGCACTTTTTAGAGCCTGTTTCTGATTCAAAATTTTAATGGCCGCATCCTTCTTTTCAGATTCGTATTTAGTCTCCATTTCAACAATTTGTTTCGTCTTCTCTTGGGTGAGTACAGTATCTCTTAGCTGAGCATATAGTTTTTCAAATGCATAGGCCTTTTTGTATTCTTGGTTGGCTTGATAGGCATTCGCAAGGTGTTGATAATAATAATAAAGCTCCTTTTCAAGTTGATGAGCTTCTAACAAATGTACCGCCTGCTGATAGTAATTAACGGCTCGAGTAGGCATATTCAAATCCATTTGCATATTACCTAAAGCATCAAAATTACCGGCGGCCTCTCGAACATATCCTTTATTTAAATTTACCTCTGAAACTTCCTGTAAAATCTTTTCGGCCTGATCATATTGCCTTAAATGAAGTAGCGCTCCGCCAAGATTTGCATAGGCCAAAATATAGCGGTAACTATCCGTTAATTTCGATTCGCGAAATACCCGAACAGACTCTTCAAAATACTTTGTACCAACTTCATAGTTTTTCAATACCATATGGATATGCCCCAAAATATTAAGCGTATTGCCTTGTTTTGGTAAATCATTCAAGTCTTTATAAATGGTTAACGCAAGCTTGGCGTACTCTAAAGCTTTAGGATTAGTAGGCTCCATGATGACATAAAGAACAGCTAATTTATCGTAACAAGAAGCAAGTTGCAGAGGGCTTCCCTTTCTTTCAAAATATTCTAATGCAGCTAATAAAGCAGATAAACCCTTTTCATAATCCCCTAAAAAAGTGTAATGATTACCAGCCCCCTCATTTGCCTTAGCAATCCATAATGAATCCTTGAGTTCTTGAAATATATCTCTGGCAGCCAAAACTTCATTGATAGCCTCTTGTAATCGGGAAGCTCTTGCTAAGCTTAATGCAAGCTCATATTTACTTTGTGCCACCCCTCGTTTATCATTCATTCTTTTAGCTATTATTAGGGCCTGATGAGCAAATTGAATGGAAGTATCGGTGTTAATATCTCGATATTTGATGGCCTGCTCATTGAGTTGAATAATGCTATCTAACTCTAATACATTATCGTTAGCCCATAGCATCGAGGAAGTGCATAATATCAAACTAATTTGAACAAATAAAATACAATTAGTTGATTTACAAATATTTATATATTTTATTAAATAGGATACCATCGGTTTTCTTAACTTACCAAAAACATATTACTAGCGCAATTTGGTAAGGTTAAGTAGTGTACATTGTATGTTTTTATTAAAAAAAACACTAACTGCAATTAATTGTTAGTTTAAAATCACTAACAAAAAACCTACCACTCAATAGTTGTTAATCCATGTTGACTTAAATAAGCATTAGCTTGACTAAAAGGCTTGGATCCAAAAAAACCCCTATCCGCAGAAAATGGTGATGGATGAGGTGATTGAATTACAAAGTGCTTTGTTCGATCGATAAAAGCTCCTTTTTTTTGAGCATATGCACCCCAAAGTATAAAAACAAGATTTGTTCGATTATTAGCCAGTGTTGCAATAACCGCATCCGTAAACTCTTCCCAGCCTTTTCGTTGGTGGGAACCTGCCTGATGTGCTCGCACAGTCAATGTAGCATTAAGAAGTAAAACGCCTTGATTTGCCCAGCGTAGTAGATTACCGTGAGGTGGAATTTCTAAACCTAGGTCAGATCGTATTTCTTTAAAGATATTTTTTAATGAAGGAGGTGACGTTACGCCATCAGGTACGGAAAAACTTAAACCGTGAGCTTGACCCGGGCCATGATATGGGTCTTGCCCCAAAATAACCACTTTGGTTGCCTCAAAGCTACAATGCTCAAAGGCATTAAAAATTAATGGACCTGGAGGGTAAACCGTTGAATTGGAATATTCTTGCTTTACAAAAGCTACTAAATCATTAAAATAAGGCTTTTCAAACTCTTCTTTTAGCTTTTCTTTCCAACTTGAAGCAATTTGTACATCCATAAAAAAAGGGGGCGAAAGCCCCCATTTTAGTTAAAATAATTTTGCTATTGTTTTATACCCTTTCGATTTGGCCACCTTCTTAGGTGTTTCGTTATTATTGTTTTTTGCTTTGGTATCTGCACCACTTTCAATTAATAGTTTAGCAATCTCAATGTTGTTTGAGTTTGCTGCATAATGTAATGGTGTCTGCCCTGCTTTATTTTTGATATTTACATCGGCACGATTATTAATCAGCACTGTAGCCATTTTATTGTCTTTCCCTACAATGGCCATATCCAATAAGCCTCCATCTTTGGTAGAAAAATTGACATTGGCACCGTGCTCAATTAAAAGCTCAGCGGTCTTTAATTGCTTATTTTTTACTGCATAATATAATGGTGTAGTATTGTCCACAAACTTTTTATCAACTAAAGCACCATTCTCAGCCAAAAGCCTTACAAAATCAACTTTATTCTCACCAACTGCCAACTGAATCGGCGTAAACCCTTCTTTATCCTGATCATCTAATATTGCCTTCCATTTCACCAAGTCATATGCCGCTTCTAAATTATCATACATTACAGCAAAATGCATGGGCGTTTTACCTTTTTTCGAAGAAGTATTTTTTGTTCGATCATTTATAAGATGAACGATCGCATCATTTACTTTATACCGAACAGCATAATGCAGTGCATTTTCGCCATTGCTATTTTTAACCTCGATACGTGCATCAGCATTGATAATCCGCTCTACTAAATTTAGCTTTTGTTTTTTAATGGCATACATGAGCATTGTTTCATTATCCTTGCCATATCTTTTATCTATATCAAGCTTATCTTTAATGAAAAGGGACCCAATTTCACGATTTCCAGTTTCAATAACTGCAAAAATTACAGGTTTACCAGAGTCGTCCGTCAAATTTGGATCAGCGCCTAAAGCAAGCAACTTTCGAACCTCAAATAAATCTTCTGATTTTACGGCATCAAATAAAAATTTATTTGGATTTTGACGCTTATCAATTTCTTGTCTTGCGGACTGTAGATTACTTAATAATTCTTTGGAGCTTGGGTTATATTTAATCGCAGCTTTAAAATATTTCTCTGCCTTTTCAAAATTACCTGCACCTAGTGCATCATGACCATGCTTCTCAAGTAATTTAAACATATCATTGTTAAATTGTTGATCCACATATTTCAGCTTAGTAGCCAAACCAACAGTATCACCACCATTAACCATCGCCCGCTTGTATAAGATACGAGCACGCTCATATTGGTCGGCTTCAAAATATTTATTGGCTAATCTGCGTGCAGCATCATAACGATATGAATTAGTGCCTATACTTACTAGCATATTGGTCATTTCGAATTGCTTATTCAAATCATCAAATTCATAGAGCGGTTTGCGCTGTATATTCGACAACCAACTTCGCTTAAACTCACTTTCTTTTCCTTGATCTACTTCTACATAAAAAGGATTAACACCTTCTATATCAATCATATAGCTTCTTCCGTAACTATCCTTTCCTAATTTAGAATCTTTAAGTGTTATTAATTGATTGGCATAATACGAAATTGCTTCTGCTCTTACTTGCTCATAGGTACGCACTTTAGTGTACTCATTAACGCGGATGAGAAAATCTATTTCCGACTCATTCTGATTACGTTGTTCCCATCCTGCCATTTTTTCACTAATAAATCGGTCAATCAGAATATTAACCCCTTTTGTATTGGCTGATGATCCCTCATCTAAGGTAAATGTAATACCCTTATAATTACTACCATATCCAGCAACCCCTTGCCCTAATATTGTAAATTCGACTCGGCGATTGATCGATCGACCAATATCACTATCATTAACTGCCACTGGATATTGCTCACCATAACCCGTACTAATAACTCGGCTATCATCAAGTCCATTTTCAATCAAATAAGTACGCACTGCTTTTGCACGCGAATCAGACAACTTAGTATTGTATGCATCACTTCCTATATTATCAGTATGGCCACTTATTTCAATACTGATCTCTTGATTTTTTTGAAGCATGCTGATCAACCTATTAAGCTCCGGAAACGAAGAAGCCTTTAAATCTGATTTATTAAATTCAAAGAATACATTATTCAGCCTAACTGACTGGCCAATTTCGATCGGCGCCAAGTATAGGTCTTTTTTGATCTCTTTATAGGTGGTGATTCCAGTTACATCTATATTGTCAGACTCAGCAAAATAGCCTTGCTTATCGGCCAAGAAACTATAAATTTTACCATAAGGCAATACAATTTTGTAATCCCCTGTGGTTGGGTTTGAACTTGCCAGTCCAACTTCCTTATCCGTTTCAAGGTCATTGTAGGTAATATCTGCCCCAATAGGTTCTTTCGTTTTACTATTTAATACCTTACCATAAATCAATACGACAGGCTCCGGTTTAGCCTCTTTTGATACTTTGATTTTATAAATATCGGAACTACCAAGTGAACCTTGTTTTGAAGAGGCCATATAGGCAAATTCCCCAGATGCAGGAATCGTATAGTCAATCTCATCCCCTGCAGAATTAATCTCACTACCTAAATTAAGTGGCTCACTCCAATTTTGCCAGCTATCATCCAACCGCTTGGTGACAAAAATATCTGATCCTCCAAAGCCTGGTTTACCATCCGTTGAATAATACAACGTAACATTGTCGGCAGCTAAAAAAGGAGATTTATCATCAGAGTATGTATTAATTACCTCACCCATATTTATAGGTGCACTCCACGATTTTCCATCACCCTCTAGCATAGAGACATATAAGTCCCTTCCACCGATTGCGTCATCACGCTCTATCGACAAAATCATTCTCTTGCGATCGGCCGACATGCAAATGTTAATTTTATTACTATTATTATAGTAATCTTTTACATTCATGGGTGCTGGGCTACTCCACCCATCAGTTGTTTGTTTTGATACATAAATAGGGCTATATTGATCATATTTACCTTTAATGTACATCGTATTACCATCTGGTGTAGCGGAAATCACAAAATTGGTATTTCCTGAATCACTATTATTAAGTGGTTCACCAACATTTACAGCTTTACCCCAATTTGCATCACTTGCAATATTTGAAACCCAAATATCGCCAGCATTTTTGGCTACATCTCCAACGTTTTCTGGGTGATTAATCCGAGTAAAATATAATTTTTTACCGTCCGTGGCAATCATGGGGATCATCTCCTCATACTTAGAGTTTACGTTCGGTCCCAAATTAATTAAGTTATAACCTTGTTCAGCATTCTGTACTAAATTAATATCAGCCTGAGGTGACACACGCACATTGGCATTGTCATAATTTACATAAGTATCAGGGCCCGCCACCAAACTCAATGTATTGGCC
>JAUIFR010000176.1 GCA_030430325.1 Bacteroidia bacterium
TCAAGAGACCGCAGTTCAGCAAAAACAAATATTAGAACTTGCAACCAAGCTAGAAAGATTGGAAGAGCGATACGTTTTTGAGGAAATCTCACAAGGTCAATACGAGAAGTTCAAGCAAAAGCTAGAAACTGAGAAGTACGAAATTGAGGAAAGTTTGTATAGCAACGGTTTTAATTTATCGAACCTTGAAAAAGCCATTGATTTATCATTGAAATATTCCCTAAAACTCCCTGAATTATGGGATTCTGGCGATTTAGAGGTAAAGAGAAGTATTCAAAAAATGGTGTTTCCGGACGGGATTCTGTATGACTTCAAAAATGACGATTATCGAACCACGAGAATAAATTCAATTTTCAGCGTAATCCCTTCATTATCAGTAAAAAATAAGCATAAAAAAAACGGGAATAAAACTGAAAATTCAGATTATTCCCGTTTAGTACCCAGGGCCGGAGTCGAACCGGCACGGTATTGCTACCATTGGTGTTTGAGACCAACGCGTCTACCAATTCCGCCACCTGGGCATTTAAGTGAGGTTGCGAAGCTATTTATTATTTTGTTAATTTCCAAATACACGTTCTGATTGTTTTTTAAGTTATGCATTATTAGTGATTATAGATAAAGGTTAGTTTAATAGTGTGTGTAATTTGTATTTTTTTTATATCAATATGATTTATTTTTCTAATATTGTTCGAGTCTCATTGATTACCCAATTCTAGATAAGTATCGTTTTTGACTTATTGCAAATGATTATACTTAATAAATTATTTAAAATTCAACAAATTCAGCAAAATATATTCAAAATAACATTTTTTCATCCAAAAAATTGAAACTAACCTTACATCAAGTCCAAAAACAAGACTTAATTGCAAGAAAATACACCACAAATTCGTTCAAAATTAATTATCTTGCAATAAATTAGATTGTTCATGCCAAATATACTTTTACATAAAGATTTGCTATTGATGCAGTGGTTAGTTGGAATGGGTATATTAGCTTTTTTTGTGCATAAAAAACGCCAAAATTTAAGTGATGATCAGCTGATTGCCAAGTATGTAGCCACTCAAGACATAAAGGTCCTTAGTGAATTGTATAGTAGGTATATGCAGCTGGTTTATGGTTTGTGCCTCAAGTACTTTAAGCAGCAGTTAGATGCGGAGGATGCTGTCATGGAGATTTTTGAGAAAATACAGCACGAATTACTTAAGCATGAAGTAAAAAATTTTAAGTCGTGGTTGTATCAAGTAAGCAGGAATTTCTGCCTGATGCAATTACGTTCCAAAAAAAATATACGTCAGTGGGAAGAAATTGATGAACAGGTTATGGAAAATCATGATTTGTTGCATCAAAATAATGAAGAGGACAGGGAGCATGAAATTCAGCTGATGTTGCAGCAGCTAAACTTACTACCTGAGCATCAAAAAATATGCTTACAGCTCTTTTATTTAGAAAAAAAATGTTATAAAGAAATAGTGGATCAAACTGGATTTGACCTAAAAAAGGTAAAAAGTTACATCCAAAATGGTAAAAGAAAATTAAAACAGAATTTAATTAAACTCAGTGAGCGAAGCTAACTCAAATAGCAAAAAAATGATCAATATAAGCCCTGATTTGGTTGAAAAATACCAATCCGGTGAGCTTAGTAATGAGCAAAGGCATGAGCTCGAACATTTTTTATTGGAAAATTCGTTTGAGCAAGAGGCGTTTGAGGGCTTTGAGGCAACTGATCTGAAAGAGGCTAGGCAAGGGCTTGCAAGGCTTAATGAGCGATTGCCATCTTCTGACCCGGTAACTGTTACTTATAAACCATATTACGGTATTGCGGCGGCTGTAGGCATAGTGGCGTTAGTATCTACTTTTTTAATATTTTTTCAACCGCAAGATGAAAATAAAATTGTTCAAAAATTAAATGAAATAGAGCAGAGTTCGGCGCCGCTTGCTGATTCCATTGACGAAAGCTACTATTTAAGAGGCGAAAAATTTGACATGCAAGAACAAGATGAGTATGATCAAGTGCTCAATGAGGTGTTAAGTGATGAACATGAAAGCACTGCATCTGCCTCAGAACAGGTTTTAGATCAAGAATTAGTCGAAGAACAAGATCAAAATAAACTTATTGCTCAACAAACCCAATCCGAAGATTTATCCCGTGGGTTGCAATTCCAAAATCAAGAAAATGAAAGTAATCAAGAAACAGAAGATCAAGTAATTGAAAATAAAAGTGAAAATCCAGAGCAGGAACAATTAACGGAAAATAATAATAATAAAGAAGAAATTAATGTAGAAACCCCAGCTCTAGTAATTTCTGAAGATATTGCTCAAGCTGCAGGGCAATCTGATGAGTCATCTTCGAGCAATCAAGTAAGTGATGTGGGCGATTCTGATATACAAGAAGTCGAAATCAATGGGAATGACATAGGCTCGGATCAAGTTAATCTAAACATAAAGCGATCATATGATACAGAGCAGTTAGAAAAATACAAAGAAAATAAGGCGAAACAAAAAGATAAAGATCAGGCTAGTGCTAAAAATGCTGATCTCATCCCAAAAAATATGGATGCTTCACAGCAAGAAAATGCTGATGAGAATAAAGTACTTAAGAAAATTTACACACAAGGAGTTATACTTGATCCAGAAACTTACCAGATCAAAGAAACAGCTAATGGTGCTCAGTTAAAATACACCAGTATTAATAAAAAGGATGTCATTGATTTACCTTATACCATTATATTTAACCATGAGCTGTTTGTGTATAGGTCTTCGCTATTTTTTGGGATAATTAACAAGGATGAATTGTCGCTGAATGTTGAGGATCAGGCGGACTCGAATCTTCATGTACCAAGGCCTGTAGGTGGATATGCAAAATTTTATCAATTAATACGTTCGAAGACTACCGAAAAGCCAGAAAATGTAAAGACCGCATACCTAAGCATTATACTAAATAAGAAAGGTAAGGCTCAAATGGCATGGCTTAATAATAACTTTACTTCAGCTGGAAGATCTTTTTGGCAGTGGTTAGTTATTGGTGGTCCTGATTGGATTGTTCCGGGTAAATATCAAGAGCATGGTGATATTCAAATAATTCTTGAAATACCCGACGAGTTTTTTAATTCATACACTAAAGATTAGTACTATTCATCAACTAGGATGAAACTGAAAACCAATATACCTGATCTCAAAGCGCCTTTCTACATTCATCATAAACAGCAGCTACTCAGCATGGGTTCATGTTTTGCTCAAGAAATGGGGCAGCGCCTGGCCAAAAGTAAGTTTAATATTACCATTAATCCATTTGGAATATTATATAATCCATTGATAATCAAGCAATTATTAGAAAATATATTAAAAGGAGCACATTTTGATGAAGCGGCAATAGCCACACGTGATGAGTATAATTTTCACTACCAGGCCCATTCTAGGTTTTATGCCGCTACTAAAAGCGAACTACTGAATAACTTGGGGCAAATACAAGCAAAACTTACTACTTTGTTACCAAAGGTAGATGTGCTGCTGCTGACATTTGGGACGGCATGGGGCTATGAGCTTAAGGCTACGCGTCAACTAGTTGCGAATTGTCACAAGATGCCTAATACGCTTTTTGATAAGGTGCTTATTGAGGCTCATCAAATTGAATCTGAGTTTGGGGAATTATTTCGGGCCCTTCAATCAGTAAATCCATCACTAAGAGTTTTGCTTACCGTAAGCCCGGTTAAGCATCTAAAAGACGGTATGGTAGAAAATACACTTAGCAAATCTATACTACGTTATGCGGCCCATTTGATAGCAAAGCGTCATGATTTCGTTTATTATTACCCTGCTTTTGAGATTTTGCAAGATGATCTTCGGGATTATCGATTCTATAAGGCGGATCTTTGTCATCCCAATGCGCTGGCTACTGAGTATATTTGGGAGCATTTTACACGAAATTTTTTTGATGCAACTACAAATAATTTGTACAAACAATGGGTGGGGCTATATCAGCAAATTCAGCATCGTCCTTTAATACCTGATCACCCAAGTTATAAACTGCAATTATGGCAATTAAAGGAGCAGCTAGAAAATATGGCTGATCATTTAGAAGTATCTCAGGAACTTGATCACATAAAACAATTATTAGGAGATTGAGACTGTTTCTTCTAGCTTCGCAAGCCTGGCCTGGTCTACCTTGCCTTTTTGAGATGCATGATAAATCTGGATCAAGACGATTTTGTCATTTTCTTTGTCATAGGCATATATTAGCCGAAAGCCTGAATTGAGCCCTTTGCCTTTAAAATGTTGACTGGCCATTTGTCGAATTTTAATAATGCTCATTTCCCCAATAGTCTTTAGTTTCACACTAAACGGTGACTGCTCCAAAGGATTTATGGCTAGTACCTTTTGAACAATATTGACATCATCGTTTACCGTTGGGAAATTCTTGCATAATGTGCTAAGATCGTGCTTAAACTGATAGGATTTTATGATTTTCATAGGCTTCTTTGTATTACTTCATCTTCACGTACCGAATAGGGTAATGGTCGATAAAATACTGATTCATAATCAATTACTTCCCCTTCCATGGTGGCTTGCCAAGGTAAATCATTTTGTATGAATTGCCCTAATGTTTTGTTAGCCCAGCGAGCATATCGATCGAAAACTTGGTCCATCACTTGTTTTTCGCTAGCCAAAATTTTCCTTAAATCTACACCGTTCAGCGGAATGTATCGAATCATTGGGTAATCGCCATCATCAATTTTAATGCGCTTAATGATTTTTTTAGTGAGCATGTGCTTCATTATGGTGTCGAGTTTCTGTGGTACGGGCACATGATTTAGTTTTTTATATTGGGCACTGCTAAGTTGCTCCTCATAAATTTGATAATAATTGAAGTCAGCAAGGTACATTAACTTATACAAAAAATTGAGGTTCACATGGGGTAGGTAGGCGCATCTTTCAAGCATATAATGGGCAATTATGGCAATTTTTTCATCATCTTGCTGTGGTTTTGAGATGCGCTGATTGGAATATGTGCGCATCGTTTGTTCGCCCAAAAGTAGTTGATATACAGATACATCTAGAAACTCTGCGATGATTTTAAGATAGGGAATGGTTAATTTGCTCTTACCTCGTTCGATCATAGAGTAGGTAGCACTTTTAAGACCCAAAGCACGTGCTATATCTGCTTGAGAATGCCCAGCTCTCTTCCTAATCTGAACGATTCGTTCGATGATTTCTTTCTGTGTTAACGATTCCACTTACTTTGCATTTTCTTGTAATATTCAATTATTTGGAAATTTGACCAAACATAAATGGTGCAATGTCTTACAATGTGTAATAAAGCGTTATTTTGTATGATGAAAGGATATGGTCGTTTTCGTATATGCGTTTAATTATTACATGTATTTTGCAAAAAATGTTCAAAATTATTTTAATATTCAATGTATTATGCTAATTTTATTCAAAAAATATGTTAACTATGCAACCAGAAATTATTGAAATAGAGGATAAAAAGTTAGTTGGTATGCGGCTCGAAATGTCGCTCGAAGCGGATAAAACCCGCCAATTATTTAGTGCTTTTATGCCTAGGCGGCATGAGGTTGATCATCGGCTCAATCATGATGTATTTGATTTGAAGGTATATCCCCAAAATTTCTTTACCAATATTAGCTTAAGTAGCATTTATTCAAAGTGGGCGCTAGTGGAAGTATCTAAATTTGATGAGTTGCAGTTGCCTGCGGGTATGGAAGCTTTTCATTTGAAAGGTGGAATATATGCTGTGTTTGATCTAAAAAAAATGGAATCTCAACCTAATCCTTTCGCTTATATATTTAATAAGTGGTTGCCTGAATCAGGAAATATACTAGAAAATCGGCCCCATTTCGATCTTTTAAAAAATATCAAGAAAAAGAATGATCCTGATCGGGAAGAAGAAATTTGGATACCAATTCAATAAAATTAGCAAAATATATGCAATTAATGCATTTTATTATATGACTTCTGCAAAATATATTTGAATATTCTTATTCCCCTTGTTCCAATACATTATTCAAAACTAATATTCTTCATTAAAGAATTAGTGTACACCAATTTCTAAAAACTACTATTAACTAGTAATGATGTTAAAATTTAAATAAGAATGAAAATGGATGCACAACTGCAAAATATAATGAAGAAAAGCATGTGGTTATTGATGTTAATCGGGCAAATGTCTTTAGCGCAAATAACCGATACAGACTCAAGAAGTCAAATAGAGACGGGACGAGATGATATCGTAAACCCTCCTCGTCCGGTATTAGAGACGATTTACACCATACCCGTCGTATTCCACGAGATTATTTATCAAAAGGATTACTATAACTATCGTATTTCTCATGAAAGTGCCAAACGTACCATTGATGAAGCTAATCGTATTCTTGACGGTACGGTAAGCGAGTTACAAACGGCCATAGAAAAGGGGTATATCGATCCTAGTTTCGTGCCGCATATAGCCGGGGATGTGAAAATACGCCTCGCGCTTGTTCAACAAGATTCATTTGGCTATGCTCATAAGGGGGTTACTCACAATTATAAACTTCATTTACCAATGGATAACAAAGTGTTTCAAGGAGCAAGTATGGACTATAAAAAGCCCAAATACGGTGTAGCGGGTTGGAACCCAAATAAGTACCTCAATGTTTGGATATGTAGTGTTAAAAATGGAACAGGTGCTTTTACTACAAATCCTTATGACCCGCAGATGGTTGGTGGTTATGTCAATGAGGGTATTACGATTTCACGCTTTAATTTTTCTGGAAAAGCATTGGCGCATGAAGTGGGTCATTTATTAGGCTTGTTTCATACCTTTGGGTCAAATTGTACTGATGATGGTATCAGTGATACTCCACTGCAAGGTAAGCCTTCCGATACATACACTGGGGATCCGAACCCGATGTCTTGCGGCGTGAAGGAAATGATGTATAACTTGATGAATTATGCCAATCATGCTACCCTATATTTAACACATGGCCAAAAGCAGCGTATGCGGGATATCATTGTGCAAGAGTATCCTCAATTAATTCAATCCAAAAAATATGAACCGGGTATGTGCAAGGATGATTTTTGGGAGAGCAATGATAGTTTTGCTCAAGCTACACCATCTACTTTCAAAGGTATTGGTAGTTTAGCCTCACTTTGTACGGGTGATGAAGATTACTACGCCTATGAAGTAACAGCAGAGAAACCTAATGTAAAATTTAAATTATATACACCCAATGACCAATTCGTGATCAATGCTACACTTTATAATCAATTTTATCAAGCAGTGGCATTTGGTTGGAACTCCAACCCTTCCACAAAAGTTGTGTTAGCCAATAATTTGCCGGCAGGTACTTATTATTTAAAAATAAGTGGGGAAAATATCAATTATCAATCAGATTATCTGTATATGGCGTTTAATTCTAATTGGGCTTATGAGCAATCACCATGTGAGTATAATGATGATATTTATGAACCAAATAACACGGTAAATTCAGCCTCATTTTTAGATTATACTTTGGATGAACAAGCTGGGTTTATTAGCCTTGAAGCGAGGCTTTGTAGCGAGCTTGATGAAGATGTTTACGATATAGAACTTAATGGTGATTATAATGAGTTGGCTGTTGAATTGTCCTTTGTGCAAGATTATTATGATTTTGATTTAAAAATCTTAAAATGGCAACCCACAGGTGTTCCATCTTTCTATACCGAAATTTTTAATGGGAGTAAAGGGCTAGGGTTCTCTGAATATTTTGAAGGACATAATTTACCTAAAGGGAACTATTTTATTGTGGTAAAAGTAGGTACTGAAGATATGGAAGAGATCCAAAACCCTATTTATAATTTAGATATTGAATTTGATCAAAAAATGGAATACGACCAAGATCAACCTGTACTTTGTGGTGGGCTGAACTTAGATCCTTATGAGCCCAATGACACGGAGCAGCAAGCTACGGCCTTCCCATTTTACCAAGGGAATACCATTTATGGCTTGATTTGCCCCTCAGAGTTTGATACCTTTTTCTTTCATTGTGATGGTACTTGTGATGTAGAGGCTACACTTTCTGGTACTTTGGGTTATAATTTACCAGCTGATTATGATATGACCATTTTGAGTGATTTAGGTAATGGAGGGCAGCCTGTGGCAGAATATGCCTTTTCGGCAGGGATGTTCCCTGAGCATATTTCGACCCAGGTTTCGGCGGGTAAATATTATGTGATCATACAAAGTAATCATCCCTATGAGGTGGCTACACATGAGCAATATAAATTGAAGCTGGTGGTTAATGATCAGGACCCAGATGTGCCAAACCTACCAGGCCCGGATGATATTATCATGAATGCACAAAACTATGGGATTTGGGT